>JBFGYY010000477.1:0-2965 GCA_041587095.1 Motiliproteus sp.
CCGAACTCTGGATTAGCGGCGAAGGCGGCCGGGGCGGCGCCGAGCAAGAGGGGAGCCGCGCGGCCGTCGGTATCGGCATCTCCCAGCGTCTGCGCGCGGATCATAGCTTCGGCTTTGGGGTTCACTTCAGTCGTGACGATGTTGACTTATCCGGCGGCTCCGTCGAAACCCAATCCAGATCAATGAGCCTATTCAGCAGCTGGCAGCATTCACAATGGCAGTGGCAGAGCAGCCTTGTCGTCAATAACGGCGATTATGACACCCGGCGAACCGTCGACCTTGGAACGGCTAAACGTACGGTCAAGGGCAGTACCAACGGGACACAGATCGGCATGCAGCTGGGAGTCAACTACCTGTTCAGCCTCGGTACGCTGAGCCATGGCCCTGTCGCCAGAATCACTTACCTTCTGCAAAGCTTGTCGGGCTTCACCGAAAACGCGTCGAGCGGCTCCGCTACAGCCATAAAGTACCACCGCCAGAGCAATCAGCAGCTTACCGGAAATCTAGGCTGGCAACTGTTGTCGAATCAGGGCCGCTGGCAACCTTTTGCAGCGGTCATTTGGGAGCAGCGCCTTAGCGACGCCCCAGACCCGGTGTCCGCCGCGCTGGCCAATATGCCCGACAATCCGTTTGCCCTCCCGTCCATCAGCGAAGACTCCCGCTATGGTCAGGCGATGTTGGGCTTAAACGGCCAGATTTCAGAACAAGTCTCGCTCAATGGCCGTCTGGTACGTATGTTCGCCAATGATGACAGCGAAGAAACACGGTTAAACCTCACGCTTAATTTCGGGTTCTGAACGAGCCACACAACTGCCGGCAAGGGCAGAAACCCTGACCTTCCGGCCGGTTCTGTTGCCCCTGCCAACCTAAAACAGCTAAAATAGCCCGCACAGCGCTCGGTAGTCCGGGCGCTTTTTATTTCAGCTGGTTTTTCACCAACCCCGTCGCCAGATTCGACCCTACCCAATGAAAAACCACCCATTACCGATTAGTTAGAGTGATGCATGGATATTTACAAAGAGTTCATCTTTGAAGCGGCGCACCTGCTGCCAAATGTACCCGCAGGGCATAAATGTGGCCGTTTACACGGACATTCCTTCCGCGTTCAGATCCATGTGAGTGGCGAAGTAGACCCGCACAGCGGATGGATCATGGATTTCGGCGACATTAAGGCTGCGTTCAAACCGATCTACGATCGCCTGGACCACTATTACCTGAATGATATCCCCGGCCTTGAAAATCCGACCAGCGAAGTCCTGGTGCGCTGGATCTGGAATGAACTCAAACCCTCACTGCCCAGCCTGTCGCGTATACTGATTCAGGAAACCTGCACCAGCGGCTGTATTTATCAGGGCGATTAATCGGCACGCAGGATCACGGGCAGGCCGGCAGCGTCTGCCTGCGATTCGGTCTACAGTTAGAGCTGACCGAGGCGGTGCCTGAATACCCGGCACCGGAGAGGCATCCACACTTACTTATCCAAGATCTGTCTATGCACGAACATACCTCACATACCCATCTGCAGGACAACAGCGCCGAAGCCATTCGGATCACCTGGATAGGCTCCATCGTCGATACGCTGCTGGGCATTAGTAAGATACTGATCGGCTGGCTATTTCACTCCCACGGTCTGATCGCCGATGGCATTCACTCCCTGTCCGACCTCGTCACCGACTTTATGGTTGTCGCCATCCTCAAGTACTCCAATGAGGACCCCGACGAGGAACACCCCTATGGGCACGAACGTTTCGAAACGATCGGCACCGTGGTGCTCGGCTGTTTACTTATCGCCGTTGCCGGCGCCATGGCGTATGACAGTATCAGCAATTTATTAACCGATCAGGAAGCGCTGATTCCAACCTGGCCAACACTGGTCGTCGCCGCGATATCCATTATCAGTAAGGAGTGGATTTTCCGCTACACCCTCGCCGTTGGCGAGCGCATCAAGTCCGATCTGATCATCGCCAACGCCTGGCACAGCCGTACCGACGCCTACTCCTCCCTCGTGGTACTCATCGGCTTGCTGGGGGCGATGCTGGGCTTCCCGATGCTCGATAGTCTGGCCGCAGTCGTGGTCGCCGGTTTTGTTGCCAAGATCGGTTGGGAACTGAGCTGGAAGAGCCTGCAGGAGCTCGTCGATACCGCCATCGATCCGCAGGAGATGAGCGCCATCACCGCCACCGCCAAAGAAGTAGAGGGTGTTGTCGATCTGCATAGCTTTAAGTCACGGCAAATGGGGTCCAAGAAACTGCTGGAGATGCATCTGCAGGTCGCGCCCTACCTCAGCTCGTCCGAAGGGCACTATATCGGCGACTGCGTGATCGCTAAACTCACCACGAAATTTGACAGCATTGGCCACGTTATCTTCCATATCGATACGGAAGACGACGATGACGACCCGTTCTGCACCCTGCTGCCGAGCCGGACCGATATTCGGGCCATGCTCGAAGACGCTCTGGAGCGTCACGCGCCGGGTCAGAAAATGCTGCGTTTCACCCTGCATTACGTTCGCGGCAGGGTTGAGATAGAGCTGTTTATGTCAGAATCATCGGACTTAAGCGGCGCGCAACAAGCGATACGTGACGAGCTGGCAGAACACCCCTGGCTGCTGAGACTCAGTATCTGGCAACCCAGTTAACCCCCTGCCTCACCCTTGCAGAGCTGACCCTCTATGTGCGGGTTGTCTCTGCAGGCCTAACGGCGTGCGCTCGATGCGCGCCATGCATCGGCACAAGACTACTGCTCGGTACAAACAATCCATGATCGATATTCTCTACCAAGACGACCAGCTGATGATGGTCAACAAGCCCCACGACCTGTTGTCCGTACCGGGACGGGCCCCCGAGCATCAGGATTGCCTGATCAGCCGGGTGCAGCAGAATATACCGAACGCGCGTATTGTTCATCGGCTGGATTGCGCCACCTCCGGGGTAATGGTATTGGCGCTGAACGCCGACAGCCATCG
>JBFGYY010000478.1:0-2962 GCA_041587095.1 Motiliproteus sp.
AAGGCGGCACTCCGGAGCGTGTCGCGGTGCGCTCGCCGGTCGACGGAAAAATTCTCAAAGTGTCCCGGCGCTGTGAAGGTCCGGTCAGTACCGGCGAGATCTTGCTGGAGGTGGGCGATCCCCGCCAGTTAGAGGTTGAAGTCGACCTGTTGTCTGCCGATGCTGTCCGGATCCGCCCCGGCATGCCCGTGCTGTTTGATCGCTGGGGCGGTGAAACGCAGCTGCAGGGGCGCGTACGCATCGTCGAGCCGGTCGGCTTTACCAAAGTGTCCGCCTTAGGGGTCGAGGAGCAGCGTGTGCTGGTTATCGCCGATTTTGTATCCCCGCAGCAGCAGTGGCAGCGCTTAGGGGATGGTTACCGTGTCGAAGCGCAATTTATTCTCTGGCAGCAGGAGGATGTGCTGCAGGTCACGGCCAGTAGTCTGTTTCGCTACAAGGATGGCTGGGCATTGTTTGTTATCGAAGATGGCCAAGCGATACGACGCGAAGTGACGATTGGGCAGCGTAATGGTCTCGCCGCCCAGATAGTGTCGGGCCTTGATGTCGGAACTTCGGTGATCAATCATCCCAATGATCTGGTCGAAGACGGTGTATCGGTGATTATTCGCCAGACCGCACAATAGCGGTTTATCAGACAAGATTGTGGGCGGGCATAGACGTACTAGAAACGATAAGCAAGAAACAGGTCTCGGGACGCAGGAAATACGGGTGTATTGAGGGTGTATTGAGGATGTATTGAGGGAGCGTCGTATGTCTTGAAACGTAGCCGTCCCGTTCAGTCCGAATAACGTTCTTTTGCGATGAGCGCTGCCTGCACCCGGTTTCTGACGTGCAGTTTTTGTAAAATGTTGGTCATGTAGTGTTTGATGGTCTTTTCCTGCAGGCTCAGCTCCGTACCGATCTCTTTGTTGCTCAGCCCGCGCGCCACGGCCTTTAATATCTGTTCTTCCCTTGCCGTGAGCGGATCCTGCGTGGACGCGGGAGCGGTAACCTCGCGCATCGATACCAGCAGCCGCGCGGCCAGATCCGGTGACACATAGGATTCACCCTGATAGATGGCCCGGATGATACGGACCAGTTCTTTGCCGCCGACGCCTTTGAGAATGTATCCCCGTGCACCCACCCCCAGCGCCGCAATGACATCATCATCGTGCTCTGAAACCGTGAGCATAATAATTCTTACCACAGGACAGCTCAGGGATATTTGTCTTGCGGCTTCGATACCGCTGCCGGGCATACTGATATCGAGTAAAATAAGGTCGGGCAGCAAATTTTCAGCCAGTGCGATGGCTTCATTCGCGTCACTGGCCTGGCCTATCACCTCGATGTCTGCCTCGGCGGCCAGTGTACGCGCGACACCGTCGCGAAACAGGGGATGGTCGTCTGCCAGTACGATACTCATGGTGTTATGCATGCTATTCATCACTCCCTTCGATCCGGTACAGCAGAACAATCAGGCTGCCTTTACCGGGTCGGCTGTGTATCTGTAACTGACCGCCAAGACTTTCAATACGTTCATGCAAACCCGGCAGACCCAGCCCGGTGCCCTGTCCGTCTGCCGGGAAGAGTTCGAAGCCGGGGCCGGTATCCGACACGGCGACTTCAAGCAGCCCGTTATCGTAGCGACAGCTGAGCTTCTGCCCAAGCCCGTCTGCATGGCGGTAAGCGTTGCTTAACGTCTCCTGCACAAAGCGGTAAATGCAAATTTTCAGGGACTTGGTTAACGTGGGCGGGAACGACTGTATGTCAATGTCGACCTCTGAACGGGTTCTGCGCATATGGGCATTTGCCGCACTCGTGAGTAGTTTGTCTGGTGCCATATCGTCGAGTATAGGTAGTGTCAGGCCGGCGCAGATGTCACGGATCTCGGTGATGGCATCGGTTAGTGCGCCGCGCACGACCTGAATTTCTGATCTGTCCTGCGGGCCTTCGTGGGTCTGGTCGAACAACGGCTCCAGTGCGTCGAGCCTCAGTAGCCCCAGCGACAGCAATTGTGCCGGCCCGTCGTGCAGGTCAGCGCTGATCCGGCGCAGATAGCTTTCGTTGATTTCGGTGGTACGTTGCGAGGCGCGCTTTAACGTTGTGCGTAGTTGCTCGTTCTGAGCCAAGAGTGAAGAGAGCTCCTGCACACGCTCTTCGAGCGCTTTGCGCTGCTGTTTGATGGTACGACTGCCCCGTAACACGATGTCGGACAACGTGCCGAGCATCGCCAGGGTCACGATTGCCACGACCAGCCAGCTCTGCAAGTTGGCAATAAACAAGTTGTGTTTCAGTGCTTCTGCGCCTTCATAGAATTCGGCAACGGCGATAATTCTGCCGGTATGGGGTTCGCGAATGGGGCTGTACATCTCAAGCAAAGGAATGCCGCGTACCCGTTCAAGAGCATCCTCTTCGTCTTCCAGGGTATCAAACTCTGCCGTGACCTCTCCGGTCCATGCCGCGCGCAGGTTCGGGGTTGTCGGAAAGCGCTTACCGATAATGTCGGCGCGCGAGCTGTAGGCGATCAGGCCGTTTTCTTTCCAGATTTTGAAAGAGATGATCCGGCGTCCCAGTTCGTTGTCCTTAAGCAGGTCGTCCAGCGCTTCCCGGGTCTGCGGTGTGAGAATGTCGCTATGGGCGAGTTCGCCGATTAATGGTGCGACAAAGCTCTCCATATACAGCGCCGTGGATGCCGCGGTGTTGCGGGTAACACCATCCTCAATACGTTGCGTGACCCAGATCCCCATGATGACCATACCCACGATCAGCACGATTGAGCCTGTGAAAGAAAATTGTGCGGCCAGACTGAGATGGTTCCAGGAATGGCGCAGTGCTGTCGGCGACGGTTGGTTCATAGCACAACAGTAGCAGCTTGCAGGGATCGGGGTCATCGGACCAAAGGCTGAACAACATTCAGACCATCTGCCGGAAAAATCGAGGGTCCTAGGTACGTTATGAATGCCGCATTAAACAGACATACTGT
>JBFGYY010000479.1:0-2960 GCA_041587095.1 Motiliproteus sp.
ATTTTGTTTCACGCGCCACAGAATGTGATCGAGGAGTTTCCACAGTTTCCAGCTGTGCAAACTTTTGAAGATCTGAAAAAGGCATT
This sequence comes from Motiliproteus sp., assembly GCA_041587095.1. Taxonomy (GTDB): domain Bacteria; phylum Pseudomonadota; class Gammaproteobacteria; order Pseudomonadales; family Balneatricaceae; genus Motiliproteus. The sequence continues at coordinate 87 of JBFGYY010000479.1, forward strand.
CATCGCTGCCAGTAACCGGGACCTGTCTCTGTAAGTGATAATCCTATGTCATAAGCCCCGCCTTTGCGGGGCTTTTTTTTTGCGATGGCTGAATTAATGGCTCTGTCCTGCAGGGGGCTGCTCTGTGTGTGGGGGCTGATTTGCATTGTTTCGGGATCTGGCAAGGGCAGGAATACTGCAGATATAGATGTAATCGCACGCATCGATAGAAAATGATCAGCCGGGTCTGCCACCTCCGGCGTCATTAGCCTCAATAGATCGTGCTGCAGTCGTCGTGCGTGGTGCTCAGGTCTCGGGCTGAAGAAACTCGTGTTCCAGCGGCGGGAGCAGGTTGTTGACCTTGTCCAGGGTCTCCTGGAATTCGGCGTCACATGTAGAATCGGCGACAATGCCGCCGCCGGCCCAGCAGTGCAGGTGTCCATTTTTGGCTACCAGGGTTCGAATACAGATGCTGGTATCCATGTTGCCATTCAGGCTGATGTAACCGATAGAACCGCAATAGGCGCTGCGACGATGAGGTTCCAGCTCCTCTATAATCTGCATGGCGCGAATTTTTGGTGCGCCCGTAATGGAGCCGCCCGGAAAGCAGCCTTCCAGTAACGGTAGTGCGTCGTTAGCGTGTTTCAGCTTGCCGGTGATCGTGGTGACCAGGTGATGAACATTGGCATAGCTTTCGATCTGAAACAGAGCCGGAACTTTCACCGATCCGATTGCGCAGTTTTTGCCCAGATCATTGCGCAGCAGGTCGACGATCATAAGGTTTTCAGCTTGATCTTTGCTGCTTTCGCTCAGAGCTTTGGCGGCCAGTAAGTCCTGCTGTGGGTCAGCGCTGCGCGGTGATGTACCCTTTATCGGGCGTGTTTCGACCTGAAGCTGCTGGACTTGCAGGAAGCGTTCGGGGGATAAGCTCAGCAGGGCGCCATCGGTTAGAGTTAAGTAAGCGGAAAAAGGGGTCGGCGCATGTAGTCGCAGGCGGCGATAGGCTTGCCAGGTTGACCCGCGATAGCGGCTGCTAAAGCGTTGCGCCAGGTTGACCTGATAGCAATCTCCGGCATGGATGTAGTCAATGATGCGTTTGAAGCGGCGTTTATATTGCTCTTGCGTCATGTTTGACTTAAACGGAGACTCGAGGCGGAACGGGTCGTCGAGCGAAGCGGGCGAAGGCTGCTCGGTAAGTAGTGCAAGGATGCTGTCGGTTTCATCCGCTGTGATTCCGGGCTGGCTGACAAGCCAGCTTTGCTTGCCCTGATGATCGACAATTACCGCCCAGAGATACAGGCCCACTTCCATTTCTGCCAGCTCTGTGTCGTCTTCTGCGAGCCGGGGCAGCGTCTCAATGCAGCGACCGAGGTCGTAACTGAAGTAACCCAGGGCACCGCCAACAAAGGGCAGGTCGACGTTGCCCCCTTTTTCGGGGGTTAGCAGATCCAGTTGCTGCTGCAGTGCCTGAAGCGGTTTGCCTGCCAGCTTCTGCTGAATTCCCGAGCGATCGGTCATGGTGGTGATACAGTCTTTGGTTCGTATGTGCCGAACAGGGTCGGCGCAGAGGATGTCGTAGCGACCGGACTGGCATAACGGTGCGCCGCTGTCCAAAAATGCGGGATGTGGAAGATGCCGTATGCGCTCGAACAGCTCGGCGCTGTCGGTTTTATATATCAGGGGAATGCGTTGCACAGGTGGTCTTGGCTGGTGGCTATAAAAGAAGGCGCATTGTACTGGTATGTCTTGGCCTTCACCAGACGTGGTGGCGCTTCTGTTGTGGTTGCTTTGCAGAGGCTGTTTTACAATCAGGCCTTGTTTCAGTCAAGAGAGTCCTATGAAAGCTCATTTCATATCGCAGCCGGGGTGGCTGGAGACCGATCGCCAGATGATCCGATACCGCCTCTACCGCAATAAGTATCAGGAAAATAATCGGCGCCTGCTTCTGCTGCATGGTGCGGGTGTTGCCGGAAAAGATACATGGGAGCACATCGTCATGCATCTGCACAGCTGGCATGAAGTGTTGGTGCCGGATCTGCGCGGTATGGGGGAAACCACCGAACTTGACGGTGTCGAGCGGCCTTTTACCGTAGAAGAAGTGGTTGAGGATCAGCGCCAGCTCTTGGACCACTTGGGCTGGTGGGTCTTTGATCTGGGGGGGTACTCATTTGGAGGTTTGGTCGGTTTGTTGCTCAAGTCGACCTGTGGCGCGCGGGTGCATAAACAGTTTTTTTTGGAATCGGCACTGCTCGATCGGCACAGTATGGCTGACGTTATTGAGCTGCGCGACCGCTACAGTGAAGCGGCCGTTATGCTGAAAACAGGTGTCGATATAGAACAGGGCGTGCGTCTGTTTATGGACACAATATCGCCGAACCGTATACCTTCGCCTAAGGCTGAGCAGACAACGGTAGAGCGTTTGAGCAGCAGGGCGCTGGGTTTTGCAAATGCGCTGGATTGTGTCAGTGAGGCCGCACGCCGTTTGGAGCGTGCCCCGCTGCTCGCTGTACAAGGCAATGTATCGAGCTTTGCTGGTGGGCGAAGTGTGGAGGCGTTGCATGAATATCAGCGTTACTTGGCAGCAACTGTCGACAATTGGTGCTACGAATCAGTGCGCGGATGCGACCATAGTCTACCTTTTCAAAAGCCGCGGCAGATTGCGAAAGCGATGGATGCGGCCATGGCAAACTACCTTCAAGGCCTGTAATCACGGGCTGTACAGCGAGATTCGGGGCTTGTTTAAGCCCCCGTTTCCGGCTCAAATTTCCTACTAGGGTTTCCCCTATATACTTTCGTATAGTGTCGACAGTCTGGGCGTCTTTTTGGGTTGACGAGGCGGTTTCAGGTAGGTATCGTAGGTTTCACTCTAACATTGTCGACAATCTTTATATGAAC
>JBFGYY010000480.1:0-2960 GCA_041587095.1 Motiliproteus sp.
CCTATGCGGCGGATGCCCCACGCCTGACTCTGCCGGTCACTTACAGCCCGGCGGCTCAGGCAGCTCTGCTCGCGTACCAACAGCAAATCCCCGAGTTACAGGCCCTGATCGAAGATGTGGTGCTGTGCGATCCGCGCCCGGTTCAGCACCACAAACAATCGGCTGAGCGGGAGTACGGGGTGCGCCTGCACGACCTGAACGTGCGCTGGCGGTATCGCGATGAACAGGTGCAGATCAACGCGATCGACCCGGCGCAGTAGCCGACAGGACGTTTAGCTGCTGCGCAGCCAGATTTAGCGCGGGCCCGGAATGCGGTCTGACTATTTTTTGCTTGGCGCCCACGTGCCAGACTCTTATCATACGCGCCTGTTTCGACCAGCTTCTGTTATGCTATAAATCATTTCAGCCCTGCCAGCACGGCCCCTGAGCAGGTTCGCTCAATATGACTGAATTCCGATGAGGTAACCCCATGCGTCGATTTACCGCTCTGACTCTGTGGCTGATATTGACCGTCCCGTCAGCAATGGCCGCGACGCCAGCCGAGGACAGCAGCGCCAATCCGGCTCCGGCCCTGATCGGCGAACTGCTGCGCAACGTCAACTGGGAGCTGCTGCTGCGCTTACAGCAAGTCGTTGTGGATAATTTCGAGCTGATAGGCCCCTATACCCAGGAATATATCGGCTGCCTCGAAGCAGAAGGGGTGCTCAACAAAGGTCAGGCTCTGGACCTGAAAATACTCATAGAGAAAGCCAGAAATGCGTCGGGGCGCTGCAATGCCATCGCCGAATCCCTCGCCGGCCAGTTGAAATTTGATATCACGCAAGAAGAGCTCGAGCGAGGCCTGAGCCCCGAATACCTCGAACTGCTAAACAAAAGCCTGTAACGTCAGTTACCCGCCAGGCGGCGCTGCCTGCCTGGCCAACCCGATCGGAACCTCATGAAAAAAGGCCCTCGCTACTTTTCCAAGCCGGCGTCGAAACCGGCATCCTTTAAGCCCTATTCTCTGGATCTGAGCATCGAAGGGCAGATACACGACGGCCGCGGCGTCGCCCACAACAAGGGCAAAACCCTGTTTGTCGAAGGTGCCCTGACCGGTGAGCAAGTTAGCGCGCGCGTGCATAGCAGTCGCAGCCGCTACGATGAAGCGTTTTGTCACAAGGTCCTGGAACCCAGCCCGCATCGGGTCGACCCCCTGTGCCCCCACTACCGCCTCTGTGGCGGCTGCCAGCTGCAGCATCTCGACCCGGACGCACAGATCGAACTGCGCCAGCAACTGGTGCTCGAACAGCTACAACGCCTGGGCGGTATTCGTCCCGACGCGATCTCAGCAGCGCTGAACGGCAGCCCCTGGCATTACCGGCGCCGCGCCCGACTCGCAGTGCAGTGGCCCAAAGGCCAGGGTGAACCCCTGATCGGTTTTCGCGAACGGCGCAGCAAACGTATCTGCCCCATCCGCCAATGCCTGATACTCGACCAACGCGCCGAAGCGCTGATCCCGAAGCTGGCCCCGACCCTGCTGGGACTAGCCGGCGGTCGCGGTATCACCCACCTGGAGCTGGCGTTCGGTGACAATGACGCCGCACTACTGGTGCGCCATGTTCGCCCCTTGACCAGCCAGGATACGCAAACGCTGGGACAGCTGGCCAACTCGACCGGTTTTGAGCTGTATCTGCAACCGTCTGCGAACGAAGTTATCCACCAGCGCTCCGGCGAGCATAATGGTGAAGACAGGCTGCATTTCACGTTACCCGACCAAGAGCTGGAGCTGGCCTTCCACCCCAGCGATTTCGTGCAGGTAAACGCGGATATTAACCGCCAGATGGTCAGTCAGGCGCTGGACTGGCTCGACCTGCAGGCCGATGACCGGGTGCTGGACCTGTTCTGCGGACTGGGCAACTTCACACTGCCTATCGCCCGCCGCGTCAAGCAGGTCGTCGGGGTAGAAGGCAGCGACGCCATGACCCAGCGCGCCCAAGAGAACGCCAGCCGCAACCGGATCGATAACGCCGAATTTTACCGCTGGGACCTGACCCGCGACTGCCGCTCCGCCAGTTGGTACCGACAGGGCTTCAGCAAGATCGTGCTGGATCCGCCCCGCGCGGGTGCCCAGGAAGTGATCGAGCATCTTTCCCGTCTCGAAACCAAGACGATTTTGTATATCTCTTGCGATCCGGCGACACTGGCACGGGATGCTTCACAATTGGCCGCTCAGGGCTTTACACTGGCCAGACTCGGCGTTATGAATATGTTCCCCCATACCAGTCACATCGAGTCGATGGCGCTGTTTATCCGCCGTTGACCGGTACGGTGGCGCAGCCTGTTTCCTGCGCCAGCGCTGAACAAAAACGCCTGACAGACCTGCCTCCTGGCAGGGATTATTTCGATCCATTATTAAGGCACATGCGGACGACACCATGAGCACCGAAGCGGCGATCACCTTTTTCCTGGCGGTATTTATTTTCGGTGTCACTCCCGGCCCAGGCGTCTTCGCCGTGCTCGCCCGTGCGCTGCATAACGGTGACAAGGGTTTCTGGTTATCGCTGGGCATGGCTCTCAGCGACTGTGTTTACCTGGTGCTCGCCTGTCTGGGCCTGGCGGCCGTCGCCGAGCACTGGGGCGGGCTGTTCACCCTGATCCGCCTGATCGGCGCGGCTTACCTGCTCTATCTCGGCTGGCAGATGTGGCACGCCCCCATCAACCTCGCGCCGGCAACGGCTAGCGAATGCCGCAAGGGGCGTTTCGCAGCCTTTATACAAGGGTTCCTGATCTCGGCCTCCAACCCTAAAGTCATTCTGTTTTATATCGCCTTTCTACCCACGTTTATGGATCTGTCGTCACTCAGCCTGGGTGATATCACCCTTGCAGTGGCCCTGACGCTGATAGCGCTGATGGCCGGCTTAACACTCATTGCTCATCTCGCCGTTTCAGCACGACGATTTTTGCAATCGGAACATTCAGCC
>JBFGYY010000481.1:0-2953 GCA_041587095.1 Motiliproteus sp.
ACAGTAAGCAAGTCATATGATTTAGGTGTATGGCCGTATCTTATCATCATTTTATGCATTGCATACTCGAGCGCTGAACGCTAACGGCCTCTACGGCTTAGGTCATCGGACACCATAAAAACATCTTGAGCGGGACCGCTCTAGAGAGACATTTTCAGTTATTGTTTTCGATGCTTGGTATCGACACCCAAAAGCTGCGGGAGCGGCTGAATATCAAGTTTGACGGCGAGGAACCAGCATGTGTCACCGTATAGGCACAGATAAAAAAACGGCTACCGAGGTAGCCGTTAATTAAAGCTGGTATGAAATCTCGCCGCCGTTAGAGAACTCTGACGTTGATCACTTCCTCGATATTATTTAGCGCTTCTAACAGAGCATCAGCCGGCGCTTCTTCGAGGTCGATGATATTGTAAGCGATATCATCGCGACTCTTATTCAGCATATCGACAATGTTTAACTCATGTTCCGCCAGCACCGAGGTGATATGCCCGAGTACTTTGGGGACATTGCGGTTAGTGATGGTCAATCGAACCGGCGTGGTACGCGCCAGGTCGATTTGCGGGAAGTTGACAGCATTGCGGATGTTGCCGTTCGCCAGAAAATCCATCAGTTGATCGGCAACCATGATGGCGCAGTTTTCCTCAGCTTCGGCGGTACTGGCACCGATATGCGGCATTTGCAGGATTTTCGGATGTCCCAGAGTTTCATTGGCCGGGAAGTCCGAAACATAGCGGCGTAACTGGCCGCTATCCAGGGCGCGAAGCATGGCATCCTTGTCCACGATTTCACCGCGGGCAAAGTTAAGAATAACCGCATTCTGCTTCAGGGAGCTAAGCAGGGTGTCGTTGACCAGGCCTTTGGTGGCGTCTATGGCGGGCAGGTGCAGGCTGATGTAATCACACTGGGCGAACAGGCTGTTAAGGTTATCCATCTTCTGGACGCGGCTGGAGAGCCTCCAGGCGGCCTCAACGGAAATAGCCGGATCGTAACCCGCTACGTCCATACCTAGCGCCAGACCCATGTTGGCGACCAGGGAACCTATATTACCCAACCCGACGACACCCAGCGTTTTTCCTGTCAATTCCGAGCCGGCAAAACGCTTCTTTTCCTTTTCCAGTAAGGGGTCGAGGCCTTCCTGAGGTTTAAGGTCATCAACGAAGCGCATGCCCTGATAGATATCCCGCGCGGAGAGAAGTAGTCCGGCCAGCACCAGCTCTTTAACCGCATTGGCGTTTGCTCCGGGCGCGTTGAAGACGACGATGCCGTTTTCTGTCGCGCGATCCAGCGGGACATTATTCACCCCTGCGCCGGCTCGGGCGATGGCTTTTAAGCTGGCAGGAAACTCGATGTCATGCAGTTTCTGACTACGCAGCAGAAAGGCATCGGGGTTCGGTAGCTCGCTTGCCACTTCGTAGCGATCCCGGGAGAAACGCTCCAGTCCCTTTACGGAAATGGCATTATAGGTCCTGATCTGATACATGCTGTTAGTGTCCTTTTACTTGGTTATAGCCCCATTCGATCCATGGCAGGAGTGCTTCAACGTCAGCGGTAGATACGGTTGCGCCACACCATAAGCGCAGGCCGGCAGGTGCATCGCGATAAGCACCGATGTCGTAGGCCACACCTTCTTTATCCAGTAACTTAACCAGGGCCTTCACTTCGCTGGCTTCCAGATCCAGCGTCAGACAGACACTGGTGTTAGAGCGTTGCTTCGGATCCGTTGCCAGAAATTGAATCCAGTCGCGGGCATCAACGAAAGACTCTATCGCTTTCAGGCTGTTCTCACTAATGGTGATCAGTTCTGAGACACCGCCAATGCTGCGGACCCAGTTCAGCGCGTCCTGGTAATCAGCGACGGCCAGCATGGAGGGGGTATTGATCGTGGCACCTTCAAAAATGCCTTCGATGAGCTTGCCACCTTTGGTCAGTCGGAAGATCTTTGGCAGTGGCCAGGCGGGAGTGTAGCTTTCCAGGCGCTCTACGGCTCTGGGGCTGAGTATCAGCATGCCGTGCGCACCTTCGCCGCCGAGTGCTTTCTGCCAGCTGTACGTTACCACATCGAGCTTTTCCCAAGGCATGGGCATTGCGAACACGGCGGAGGTGGCGTCGCAGATGGTGAGTCCCTGGCGGTCGTCGCTGATCCAGTCGGCATTATCCACTTTGACGCCGGATGTCGTGCCGTTCCAGGTGAACACGATATCGTGGTCCGGATTGGTCTGCGTCAGGTCGGGCAGCTGACCGTAATCGGCACTCAGGTGATTAACCTCAAGCTTGAGCTGCTTGGTGATATCGCTGTGCCAGCCAGCGCCGAACGACTCCCAGGAGCAGACGTCGACGGGACGAGAGCCAAGCAGGCTCCATAGTGCCATCTCTACCGCGCCTGTATCGGACGCCGGCACGATGCCGACCCGGTAACCGGCTGGCAGACCCAGCAGTTCAGCGGTATCGTCGATGGATTTCTTGAGCGCAGCCTTACCAATGGACGAGCGGTGTGAGCGACCCAGTGTGGACGCATCCAATCCGGTGACGGAGTATCCCGGACGCTTGCTGCAGGGACCTGATGAAAAATTGGGGTTTTGAGGTTTAACTACCGGACGTGTTTCCACTCGTCGCTCCTAGATTTGATGGCATGTCAAAATCGAAAGGCAAAATAGTACTCAAAAGGGAATCCCTGTCCAAGCTGTTTCTATGTCGGCGCGCAAAGGCGTTAACTTCTTGATAAAAAAGATGAAGAATTAGCTCATTAGTTTCTGATAATGAATTTTTGTGGCTAGAGGTGGATATGGGAAGGGCAATAAAAATTTATAAGGATTATATCGCAGCGCTGCTAACACGCTTGTGTTCTATGCTTTTACCGATACTTGATGAGTACATTACTTGATCAGTACATAACCTGATCGGTATATAAACAGAATCACTGAAGGCACTACAGCAGCGTGTTGAGGGAGGGGTA
>JBFGYY010000482.1:0-2951 GCA_041587095.1 Motiliproteus sp.
GATGATGGATCGCGGTGCGGTCTCTAGACGGCATATCGCGGCGACCCTGGCGATGGTATTAACCCTGGCGCAGGCGAATGTGGTGTTTCCAATGGCCGCTGTGGGGTTGTCGGTCTGGGTAAGCCTGTTGATCTCGCTCGCGGCCGGTATTCTCGCAGCTTCGTTGACCTACCATTGGTTTGGACGAAAATTGCCTGATGAAGAGGCCGAGCAGGAACCTCGTATGTCGCACCCCGAAGCGGAAGGGGCCAGTGGGATTTTAGGCCTGATTAGCCGTGCAGGACGCGAAGCGTTTGATATTTGTATCGCAGCGCTACCGATGCTTGTACTGGCGCTGGTGGTAGTCTACGTATTGCGCTCCATCGGTATTATCGAGTTTCTTGAACAGGCGCTGGCGCCCTTGTTTGCAATGCTCGACCTGCCTTCTGCGACCTTGCTGCTGATTATTTCCAAATTTGTTGCCGGCGGGATGGCCATGATGGCGGTGGCGGTTGACAATATCAACCAGGGCTTGATCACGCCAGCGGAATTTAATCGCGTGGCGGGCCTACTGATCCATCCCTTGGATATTGCCGGTGTGGCAGTGCTTATTTCTGCAGGCAGGCGTGTGGCTTCGGTCCTGAAACCCGCCTTAATGGGCGCCTTTGTCGCGATTGCGTTGCGAGCCATTTGTCATTTACTCCTGTTTTAAGGTGGTTTTGCGTCAGTGAAGGTTGATACGTTTCGATTAGTTGATGAGCAGCCCGGCTTTGTCGTTATCAGTAAGCATGCCGGTGTTGATTTTCACAGCAGCGCGGGTCTGCCTGGCGTGATGGCAGCTGTCAGGCAGGCGCTGGGTTTGGCCGAGTTATTCCCTGTGCATCGCCTGGATAAAATGACCTCGGGTTTATTGTTGTTTGCGAAGCATGTCGATGTGGCCCGGCAGCTAAACGACGCCTTTGCCGCCAGAAAGGTGCGTAAATATTATCTGGCGCTGTCTGATCGCAAGCCGAAAAAAAAGCAGGGGCTGATCAAAGGGGATATGGTCAAGACCCGCAACGGCAGCTGGAAGTTAACGTCCGGCAATACACGGCCGGCTATCACGCAGTTTTTCAGTTACGGGCTGGCGGAGCCCGGTTCGCCAAGAATTTTCATGCTGCGCCCCCATACCGGTAAAACGCATCAGCTACGCGTGGCGCTAAAAAGTTTAGGCTCGCCCATTATCGGAGATTCGCGTTACTACGGCGCCGAAGCGCATCGATGTGATCGGGGTTATCTGCATGCCTACTGTCTGGGCTTTGAGCTTGATGGTCGCCAATATGACTATTGCGATGTTCCCCGGGAAGGTGTGTGGTTTAACTCAAGTGCCTTTCAGGCTTGGTTGCAAGCCACGGGTGACCCGCAGCGCCTGCCTTGGCCAGCCTTGCGTTGATCTCAGTATTCGCGGTTACCAGATGGATAGTGGTGATTAGCTGATTGCCAGCCAGTTGCACCGTTCTTATGTTCTGTTGCCTGGTCTTTTTTAGCTACGCGGATTCATCGAGAATCGTGAAGGAGATAAACGTGGTGAAAAGACCCAGGGTGACGATAAAAGGCAGCAGCGGGTAGATCAGCATTAACGTCCCGGCAGCAATCCACAACACTTTAACGATCTGTTTTTTATCCTGGTAGCGCTTGCCCTGCAGGCGATGCAGCGGGTGTGATTCAGGCAGAGGAGGGCGGTTAAAACTAGCCGGGTTTACAAGCAGAAGAAACAGATAAAGTAAGTGACGCATATTCAGGAGTCCCGCAAAGGTGTGACTCCATGAACTATAGACTAAAGTTGGCAGCCGGTGTGGCCGGCCGCCAGTTGATCGGCTGATGTTACCGGGCGCCCTGGCCAAAGATGATGACTTCCACGGTCTGGATCAGAATCACGGTGTCGAGCATGAAGCTGTAATTTTTGATGTAGTACAAATCATACTCGAGCTTTTCCATCGCATCTTCTTTGCTCCCGCCATAGGAGAAGCAGATCTGTGCCCAGCCTGTTAGCCCCGGTTTAACCTGGTGGCGGTCGCCGTAGTAGGGAATGGATTCGGCCAGTTCGTCGACGAATTCCGGACGTTCCGGGCGCGGGCCTACGAAACTCATATCGCCTTTAAGAATATTGATCAGCTGCGGGAGTTCGTCGATCCGGTATTTGCGGATAAACGCACCAATAGGCGTGACCCGGGTATCGTTTTTCTGGGCCCAGACCGCGCCATTGGCTTCGGCGTCGGTACGCATGCTACGAAATTTGAAAATGCTGAATGGGCGGCCGTTCAGCCCTACGCGTTGCTGGGTGTAAAATACCGGTGCAGCCGTACCTCCTTCGCCTTTGATCAGCAGGGCGATAAAGAGCATGATCGGCAACATCAGGATCAGCAGCAAGGTGCTGGTGATCAAGTCGAACAACCGCTTTGAAAACAGCAGCATAAATGTTGGTCGACGGTAGCCGTTGGCATAAATCAGCCAGCTGGGATACATGCCTTTGAGCGATAACTTACCGAGCTCGCGTTCCATAAATGTTTCGACATCGAGTATCTGTATGCCGGCAATCCGGCAGCGATAGAGGGTATCCATCGGCAGCTTACCGCGGCGCTGGTCAGACGCGACCACGATCTCGTCGACCTTCGCCCGGCGCGCATAGGTGTCGATCTGTTGGCAGTCAAGGTCAATGATCTGTTCAGGGGGGATGCTACGCCCGGTTGCCTCGAGAGGCACAAACCCCAAAAGGTTTATCCCGTGACGATCGACAGCGCGGCGCATACGGCGCTGGATCAGGCTGGCGCGTTCCCCGACACCCAGAATCAGTACCCGCCGTTTCATCAGCTCGGTTTGCTGCAAACGGAAAAACAGGTAGCGAACTCCGCACACCATCGCGAAAGAGATCGCCATGGCGATGCTGAGGGCGGTCAGGCCTATCTGAAGATCGGGAATAAGCGTGTCCAGAA
>JBFGYY010000483.1:0-2932 GCA_041587095.1 Motiliproteus sp.
ATCATCGATACCCTGAAGCAGGAAAATCAGGAACTGCTGGAGGAGCTGGCCAGCGCACAGGTGAGGATCGAAGAGATACAGGCCGAGATACCCCGAATTCAGCAACAGGCGCAGATGGCTGAGCAAGAATATAAGCGCTCACTTTCAGCCGCTAAAAATGCACGCATACTGGCCTTACAAAGGCAGATCGTGACCATAGACACAGAGAACCTGAAAAACGAAGCCAAAGAGACGGGAGCCCGGGCGGCGGTGTTTGCCTATGAAACGATGCTGCTGCGCAGCCCTGACCTGCTCGACCCAAAGGTCAATCAGGCGGTCAAAGACAAACACCTGCCAAATTTTGCCCTGTGTGTCGGACGGAATGTGGAGTTTGTCGCACCATCGCGCAGTGAAAAACGGCTCCTGCTACGTTACCTGAAAAGCGAAAACTTACAGGCAGCGATCCCCCCCCGGCTGCAGGATGACTACCAGACAATCTATGACGAGTGTTACCAGTCCCTTGCAGGACAGGTAGAAAGGCAGATCCGTTCGTGATAAAAGCGTTTCCCCGCCAGGGTGAGATGACTGCTGTTGGTCTGAGCAGCGGTCAATACAGGCATTATTCGGTGCTTTGACCAGCGCCCCCAAGCGCCACGACCACCTTAGCCAGATCATCACTGAACCTGTCGATCCCCTTGTTAATCGCACCGACGTATCCGGCATAGTCCGCTTTTTCAACCTGTATCTGGTGGTAGCTCATACCATCATCAACAACGGTTTTACCCTCATCGGCGTAAAGTACCCAGTGAGCTTGCAACGTAACCAGGCCCGATAGCGATCCGACCAGAGAGTCGATGCTGATACGCAATTGAAGTTCCGGCCGCTGAGCAGGCGGCCAGGGATAGATCCAAACCCGTTTCTGATTTAGCCGCTGAGCCAGATTCTCGCTAATTACCCAGGTAATGCGTTGTTTCAGCTGGCCGGCCCACGCATGGCGGTCTGAGATCTCAACACCATGATCATTTTGATAGCTGACGATTCCTGAACGCTCGAGCATTTCCGGCAACTCAATACTGCGCAGACCCAGTGATGAAACCGGCTTCAGCGACTCCAATGGTGCGACCCTTTCAACGCGAAGATCATAGTATCGCGTCGGCACAGCCGTACTGGCACAACCGGCCAGCGAGGCCAGCAGAAAGATCACTACTGCACCGACGCCGCTCCGACGCATATTTTTTATGCTCTGTTTCATTTTGAACCTTTACCAAAGATCAGTGCATTAGGATTGCGTTCCAGCTCTTCGGTCAAACCTTTGAAGGAGACTGAAGCCTTGGTGATCTCGTCCATCATTTTCAACAGCTCGTAATAGAGTTCAGAATCCGGGGATACGCCCTCATCAACCGTTAAAAGTGTTTTCTCCAGTTGAGTCACCGCCTTGGTGACGGCACTGAGCGTATCGCTAAGCTGAGCACTGGAGCCTTGAAGATTCGTCACTGTCGCATCAACTTTGCCCACAAAGGCCGGGGCGGCCAGGGACTCGAGCATGACCCGCATACTACCCAGGCTCGCCTGCAGATCTTCGGCCACCTGATTGAGGGGGAATTTCTGCAGCTTGTCCATCACCGACCCCAATTGCCGTTCCAACTGCTCGAAGGGGGTGTCCAGAGTCGGAATACGCGGATAAGGCCCCTCACTGTCAAACGCACCCTTGCTCTCCGGTGCCTTTATCAGGTCGATATAGAGTGCGCCGGTGAGCAAGTTACCGGTTTTTAGCTGCGCACGCAGCCCCGAGTCCACCATCGATGCCATGCGGGCAAACATCTCCTCCTTGGTAGGCATATGGTCTTTCTCAAGGCGCTGTGGTTGTAACGAAATTAATGCCGTAATACTTTCTCCACCGTGATCGGGTAACCCAAGGCGTATTTCGACCAACTCGCCGACTTTGATGCCCCGATACTCAACGGGCGCACCGACTTTCAGGCCACGTACCGACCCTTTGAATTCCAAAAGGAAGTGATACTCCAGAGTGTAGGCCTCTTCCGAGGCCGCCTGCTTATCTCCGAACAGAAAAAAGTCCTGCTTAGGCTCAGCCGGCCCCGGGTTATCCAGCGTAGCCGGCGAATCAAAGGCAATCCCGCCCTGCAATAAGGCCGCGACCGATTCGATTCTCGCCCGCACACCCTCCACATCCAGCTCCAATCCGGCACCACTGACGTTCCAGAAACGACTTTGGCGCTGCACCAGATGATCGTAAGGCGTGTCCACAAAGATCGTGATATCGACCCGATCGCCTTCGGGAGCCAGCGTATAACCGGTCACTTCTCCGACGCGTATCTGCCGGTAGTAGACCGGAGAGCCGATATCCAGGGAACCCAGTTGTTCAGCATGTAGCTTAAAAGGGCTTCCACTGTCGGTCGATTTAACCGAAGGCGACTCGTCAAGACCGATAAACTGATCCTGATAGGTGCCGGCAGCACCGGGGTCAATCGCAATATAAACGCCAGAGAAAAGCGTACTTAAACCTGAAACGCCGCTGAGCGATATGCGCGGCCGCACCACCCAGAAACGCGAATTATCAGACAGATGGGGTTCTATCGCCGGGTCCAGTTCGGCGGTCACGCTAACCGTACCCAGATCTTCAGACAGGCTGATCTGTTTTACCGCACCGACTTTGACATCCTTATAGCGGATCTCGGTTTTACCCTCGACGATACCCGACGCACTATTGAATAGAATATCGATGCTCGGCCCCGTCTGCTGCCACGCACGCACGCCGAGCCAGACGGCTATTCCCAGTGCAATAATCGGCACCAGCCAGACCGGGGATAAGCCTCCGGACACTTCTACCTCGGCACTCTTAACCTCGGTGTCTGTCATCATCATTGTCCCATAACAATCGTGGATCAAATGTTTCCGCCGCCAGCATCGTCAAGACAACCACACCGCCGAATGC
>JBFGYY010000484.1:0-2911 GCA_041587095.1 Motiliproteus sp.
CCTTTGGTAAATCTAAATTTCAATAGTTGTAACATGCCACCTCCACGACCAGCCTGTGCCGCCTTTGTGCCGCCTAGTGGGTATGTTTTTAGTAATCTCTGACAATTTTGATTAATCTAGGCAAGAGCAATACTAGCCCTAACTATCTGATATTAAAAGCCTGGATAAGCATTGATTAAAACTGGTTAATGCAGGCAAACATGGGAGTCCTAGTCCTGTCGGGGAGACCACCTTTCTTCTCATCCTGTCTAACAAGCCAGCAGTCACACCCCGGGCGACCCATCACAGATTAAAAAACGCCTTAATACCCAGCAGCACACTGTTCATGGCCACCGCGGCCAGAATGATCCCCATAACGCGGCTGATTACACTGGCTCCGGCATCACCAATGACTTTCCCGATGCGCGGCGCCCCCAGCAGTAACAGCAACTGAATGGCCAGAACCAGCAGCAGCACCCCGGTCGTCAGCAGCTGATGCGACACATCGAAGCGGTGCTTGTCGGTCAAGAGCACCACCGCCATCATCGCCCCCGGCCCGGCAATGGCAGGCACGGCCAGCGGAAAGACCGCGGTATCGCTACCACTTTTAACGATCCGGACCTCCTCCTCAGGCTTGCTCTCACCAAAAATCATATTGAAAGCAAACGCGAACAAAACCAGTCCGCCAGAAACCTGAAAAGCGGTCAGCGGCACATTCATCGCGGCAAGCAAATACTCCCCCGCGATAATGAAGAAAACCAGCACGGCAGCGGCAATCAGAATCGCCTGAATGGCAATACGCGCCAGCTCTTCATTCTTATGCCGCCGGGTCACCGCCAGAAAAACAGGCACGGTACCGATAGGATCGATGACCGCCCAGAGTAAAACAAAAATCTGAATTGCATCAGCTAACATAGAATCCCTCTAAGGGTTGCGCAGCCACTGATAATTAACTGTCACCTGCCCGCTTTGACTTGATATACAGCCAGGCTGATCCAATCCGCAAAATCGACAACGATAAAATCAACGCCGACAAGGCGTAAATCATTTCCGCCTCCAGATTGTGCTTGAACAGACCGATGAGGATTTCGCGAATCACGTAGATGATCGCGGCATCAACGATAAACGTCATACGAAGCTTGTGGGTGTCGAAATACTCGATCAACGAACGCGACAGCTCGACCAAGACATAGAGCGTGAGTACATCACTGATCAGGTCGATATACTTGCCCGTAACGCCTTCAAACCGAAGCAAAACCCAGAGATCGCCGACGAGCTGAATCGCACCGATACCGATACCGATAACGATGAATACCAAGATCAATCCGAAGACAATCGATACAGCCGTATCAAACAGAGCCCGCAGTTTTTCGGTAAGCACACTCATTCCTTTTTCCTGTTTTCCGGCGGGGTCAGAGACACCGTCTTAGGCGAAATTTTACGCACGCAGGATAGCCAAGTTTTGACCACAAAGACATCCGCTTGCACTGTTTTGCGCACAACAATGCTCGTTCAGGCACGAACGAGGCTCCACCTCACCTTATCCGCCATATTTTCTCCTCGTACCGCACCTGTATCTTGCCTGCTCTCTCCGATCTCCCACCGTTCACTGCTACAATGGGCTGATTCATTTTGTTGGATCTGCATCAACGCTAAAACACGCCAGACAGCTTATACTGGTCACACTCAGTACACGACAGGATGCAGACACAGACTATTTATGACTCCCTGGCGGGGCGTCATTCACGGATAACCTGGAGGTGCCTGATGGTTATCAACAGCAACCCGGTTTCAGAAAAGCGCCAATTTCCGCGCTTTGATGTCTATTGGAAGGCGTCCATCGTCCGGCTTAACGGTGAGCGACTGGTCGGCAGCACCGACAATATTTCACGGATTGGCGTCAACATCATCCTGCCCTGCCGCCTGATAGAGGGCGAGCCTGTTGAGGTCGAACTCATTTCCCTCAGCCAGGGGCAAACCAACTATTTTCGCCTGCGCGGCGAGGTTATTTATTGCACCTGCCTGGAATCGAACCTGGGCACGGCGGTCGGACTGCAGCTACTGCAACCAGACGACCAATATCTGGCTCTGCTGATCGGATTAGAGAACCAGCACGGGACAAATTACGCCTAGAGCTCTCCATTTACACCTAGAGCTCTCCTTCGTCTTTCCACCCGCTGCCAGCGCCCTGCCAGACAAGGCGCTCTGAGCTCCCAACCTTTTCATCCCGCTGAAGAAATTTCTTCATCGTTGCTGCGTGGCACACCCGCAGAACTCCTGCTACTTTTACACAGCCCAATTCAACACACTGGATAAGGATATTCATGAACATCAATACGCTATACGCCACCCTACTCGTGACCCCGTTGCTGGGATGCCAATCCACAGGCCCGAGCCTGACAGACGGAGAGTTCAGCGCCTTCCAACAGGCAGAACTACCCTCCGTAATGGCAGGTAACTGGACGGGGAAAATGGGGCCTTATCTCGCCTCCCAGCACTGGGAAAGTGACGGCAACGGACTTCTGTGCTACTCGTTCGGCAGCACGGATGTCACAAAAAAAATGAAATATTCTCAGGGGGAAATCGCGATTCAGGACGGTGACCGACTGGCAATCCAGCACCAGTCAGAAACAGACTTACTTGTCAGCCCCAATCACCTGCCCGAGCTGGCGTACTTATTTCACAAAGACACACAACTGCAGGACGCTTCGCCCTACTGCAGCAAAATACTGATAAACGCCTCGACACGAGGGTTATAGGTACCTGGCTATACATTACCGGCCCAGAACACCACTGCCGGCCAAAGGCCAATGCCGGACGCTCGCTGAGCAGACCCGGCACTACCTGCTTTAAATGGCGCCCGCCCGGCTCGGCCCGAGGCTCTATTTAATCAGCACTAATCAGGAGCGCTATTTGATCAGCGCTAACAAAG
>JBFGYY010000485.1:0-2896 GCA_041587095.1 Motiliproteus sp.
ATGTCGACAAGCAAGGGCAGCCCAAAGGGCTGCTGCTGGATATGCTTGAGCGTCTGATGGAACATAACCAGCGCCAGTGGGAGGTCAGCTCCCGGCAACTTGCATCGCTGCTGCCAAATCTGTTTAACGGCAATACCGATCTGGCGATGATCATCCAGCATCCCGTTTTAGCGCGAAAAGCCACCTATGGCAGCAAGCCTGTCGGTCGCATTGTCATGAAATCATACCGCCTGGCTGATCGTGAGCCGGTAACTCACCTGGAAGGTTTCACAGGCAAGCGCCTGATCGTATTGCGCGGTTTTGGCTACGGCGGGGCCATCGAGTATTTTCTCGACCCTGCGGCTGGTGTAAAACTGGTCATTGCGCCGGACCACCTCAGCGCCTTCGAGATGCTGAACCGTGAAGAAGGCGACTACCTGCTGAATTACGTTGGTCCTGCCGGAGAGGCATTACTCCGTTTTGACAACCCGCAAATTGTCAGCGAGACCATAAAAACCGAAGATATCTACTTCGTGGTCTCGCCACGAATCGCGGATCCGCACAAACTGTTACTTGAGCTGGAAAGCGGCCTCAAAGCCATCAACCACAGCTTGATTATGGCCCCGGACCTGCACGCCACACCGATGGCAGAGCATTCAGTTGATAAGCCGGCGAGCAGACCATTGAGCACAGGCACAGGTGTCCTAGCCGCGCCAAAAAGCGCTGCAGGGACTGAATAGCGTATAAAACATAGCCGGTGGCGTCATTCTGAAATACCGGATAACGCTATTTGATGCCGCATTCGTATCTCGCGTTATCAGAACAGCGACTTATCCCGCCCCTGCCATAGTGCAGCTGCTTGCTGCCGAGCCTCATCAACAGAAGCTGCACGGCCCATCAGCTGCAGACAGACCGCTACGGTTTCTTCTACAGCGGCCTCGCCGTAGGGATGGTCGATTTGCCCCCGCCACAATTTCACCAGATCGTTAGGCTCAAGCGACTCTTCCTTGACAGAACGCTGCTCAAAACGGCGCGGCCAACTATCCTGCAGGTATTCGCCATTGCGAACCCATTGCAGGGTGCAGTCACTGTCGGGCTTGATTTCCGCTTCGCCGCCATCGCCCTTGATCGTGACACAGTTCTGCTGACCTAAGGCTTGAGCGGTCGCTGCGTGCATCGGCCCATAGGCCGGATGAAACACCCCATCGATGCGATAAGGAGCATTTAAGGGATTCAAGACCCGACATAGCGTATGCACCGGAGAGCGCAAGCCGAGTATCGGTCGCAGGTTGATAATTTCCGACAACGGCTGGCTCAGCATATCGATCGAGGCATAACAGAAATTACAATGGTTGAGCTCCAGTTCGGCATCGAGCCAGTTACGGGCTGACTTCAAACCAAACTGGTGCAACAGGTCTTCGATATAGATGCGTCCCGGCGTGTGGCCCCGGGCGCCATGCATCACAATGCGAACGCCATGACTGGCCAGCGTGAGTGCCGACAGCAGGAACCACGGCAGGGTGCGACGTTTACCGGCGTAGGTAGACCAGTCAAGATCGACCTACAGCTCTTCGGGGGCAGCCATCCGCGTAGCAACAGCACGCACAAAACCCGCCAATTCGTCCGGCGTTTCTTCTTTCACACGCAGCAGCATAAGGAAGGCACCGAGCTGCTCGGGACGCACCTGACCATCAAGAATCATCCCCATGGCATCTTCGGCCTCTTCGGCCGAGAGAGCTCGTGAGCCCTGCTTACCCTTGCCCAGTATTCTTACGTAGGGTGCAAAGGGGTGTTCTGTTTGGGACATAACAACATTCCTGTTCATGCATCATTTGTCGCCACTGCCCAGCGGCGACAATTCCTTAAAATCGAACCTGCTCTGCAGACCGGTGCAGCAACGATAGTCACAGCTCCTATAATCACAGCACAAGTCTGGGCGCTAGTATAACGCCCTTGCTGACAACCCGCTAACTACTTGACTATTAATGTTTCTGCTCTCTGTTCAGACTCCCTGTCTACTCCCTGTCTACTCCCTGTCTACTCCCTGTTCTGTTCGCTGTTCTACTCACTGTTTTGGCAAACGGCTGCAAAATTTTACCCGTTATAAATCGATCCCGGCATAGACACAGAGGATTATGAGTATTACGATTTACAAATTCTTCATACGCCACTATTTTACAGACATGATGCCCCCCCAAAAAACACCGACGTACGCTTTATCCTCCACATTCATAACGCGCGTAATCTGGCTTTTACTGCTTCTGGCTCCGCCGGCAACAGCTCACTTTCAGGAGCTCATTCCGAGTCGCCCGGTACAGACAGCCGGCGATGGACGAGACCTTACTCTGCAATTAACCTTTACCCACCCCATGGCTCAGGGCCCCGTCATGGCCATGCCCGAACCGGTGAGAGTGGGCGTGCTGACCGGGCAAAACCGCTCGACCGATCTGCGCTCCGCGCTGATCGCCACCACACGTCAGGGGCACCGCAGTTATGACCTGCCCTTTCGTATTCAGCAGCCCGGTGACCACCTGTTTTTCATCGAACCCGGACTCTATTGGGAGCCTACAGAGCAGAAGTGGATTCGCCATTACACCAAAGTGATCGTAGACGCCTTCAACGGTGAGCCAAATTGGGAGCGATTAGTTGGCTTTCCTGTGGAGATCAGCCCTCTGGTTCGCCCCTATGGCCTCTGGACCGGCAACCAGTTCCGTGGCACCGTGCTGCGCAACAACCAACCTGTACCTTATGTCCGCCTTGAGGTTGAATGGCGCAACGACGGTTCTGTGACAGCGCCGGCATCGGCGTATGTCACGCAGGTCATCAAGGCCGATGCGCAAGGTGTTTTTAGTTACACCATGCCACGCAGCGGTTGGTGGGGCTTCGCGGCCCTGACTGAAGCACCGACCCAGTTACC
>JBFGYY010000486.1:0-2885 GCA_041587095.1 Motiliproteus sp.
ACTATCCAGTGAGCTGGCCTCGATCTGCAGGATGCGGTTGTCGATCTCGGAGCGATCGTGGCGGTAATCGAGGTAGATCTGTAACGCGGTGGATAGCAGTGTGATCAGCGAACTGAACAGAAGGATGGACGCGTGTAGGCGAACCGCCAGCGGGTTGTCGCGGCGGTAGTGGTTAAGACTGGTTAGCCAGCGCATCAGAGAACACCCTGAAAGTTGTCTCTGCAACGGTTAGAAGCTGAAGGTGTTGTAGCATGGATCAAGGACGGCATCTCATAGACGTTTTTCAGTGCGGTAGCGGTCGTAAAGGCTAATGGTACCGGTTAACCTGGCGGGAGAATAGGTTGATTCAGGGGAGAGTAAATATTGGTCGTTGCTCCGGTGCGAGCCCAATTAAAACTCGCAGCTTCACAGAATTGTGCCAGCATAAAGCAGGCTGCGTTCCGGTAGCCGTGGGTGCCTGTTTTGCCACTTGATTAATAGCCGCGTTGTTAACGTGATCGGCCTGAGGTCGTCGCGCAATAGTGGTTAGGCAGGCAGCGGCGTGTCATTATCGATTCTCAGTACAGCAGCGAACCTTCTTTCATGGCTGTATTTCGGTTATTGTTGCTAGCAGGAGTTATTTCACCAAGGAGGGAGACAGGATGCAGCGGCTAGTAGCGCGTTCTCTAATATTGATGGGTTTGCTGGCTGTGGCCGGTTGTGGGAACGAATCAGTCACGGGTGAGGCCAAAGTTGTTGCTTCACAGGCGCAGGTCAGCACGCTGGAGTCTGGGTTGGGCGACCTGTCTATGGCCGGGCTTGGTGCCGAGCCAGACTTGACGCCCCAGCTGTCTGTTCAATCGATAGGTGATGACAGCCACAACAATACTGTCATCAGTGCTTTCGACCTGGCGCAGGCACTGGCAATGGTGGGCTGGGGTTCGCGAGGCGAAACGGCGCTGGAGATGGCCAGCTCTTTAGGGCTGCCCGCTGATGTTCGCTATTGGCCTTCTCTGTTTGAATCTATACGTACCCGCCTTACCAACGATCAGACCCTGTCATTCAATGCGTCCCATCTGTGGGGGCAGTCGGATTATCCCTTTTTGGCGGCATACACGCATGCGCTGTCGGATGGTTATGGCGCAACGATGACGCCAAGTGATTTCCGTTCCGATCTGATCGGCGAAACCTTTGAAGCCGTGGGTGAGTGGGCCAGATACGACTCTTTAGGGCTGCTGGCGGCGGAGCGGTTTTCCTGGGGAGATTCGCCAGTCTACACGCGAATCATTGCCGGTAGTCGGCTTGGCGTTGATCTGTCATTCCCTGCTGAATCACTCTCGGTGCAAGACGGCGTTTTCGTCGGGTTTGATGGCGATTACCGGCGCTTGCCAATGCTTCGCTTTAGTGGCGAGCTGGAGAGCGTCGAGACCGATATTTTACGCGCTGTTTCGTTACCCCTGTCTCAAGCCGACGTTAACGCGCTCGTTTTGGTTTTAATGCCGAAGCCGGGTTCGTTTGGTGTCGTGGTCAAAGACTTGCAGGCTCAGGTTTCCACGACGCTGGCTCAGCTCCAACCGGTATCAGGGGAGTGGTGGCTGCCAGCCTTTTCGCTCTCAGAGCAGGCGGGACGGCGTAGTTTGTTGACCTCCCGTGGCATTGTTGCCGCCTTCGATAAACAGGGGGCTGACTTCAGCGCGATAAACGGTGACGGCTATCTGTATCTTGATGATACAGATCAGCGGATCCAGTGGCGATTGACCCAAGAGGGGGTGCAGGCGTCCAGTGTGACGCTGGTTCGGGCGCGCGCCACATTGGATGAGCCCTACTTTTCAGGCGGCTCGGGCGGCTTCGACTACTCCGGGGCGTTTATTTCTCAGCAAATACTGCCCGTTTGTTTGGAAAATCCGCCTGTGGCAAATGCGCACCCATTTATCGTCTTAGTGCTGGAGCGGTCGACAGGCATGCCTTTGTTGGGTAGTAAGCTGGTGAACGTCTCCGGGGTTGAATTTGGTGCGGATTATCTGGGTAAAACCGAAGGCTGCAGGCGTGTAATCACTAATTCATTTGAGCTGCCAATTCAAAGTGCCGAGCTGCAATCCAGTAATCTTTAATGGGTGGGCGGTTTGCCGGGGTGTAAATCCCGACAAATCGCCAGCTGATATCCCGTTCTTAGTTGTCTGTTGGTTCCGCCCTGATTTTATACTTTCCCGCTTTTTTCTCTGCGCTAAGAGGTGAAGGGCGTCTGTGAGTCGCGCTCTTCTTTCTGAACGACTTTGCTTTTCATCATGACATTCTGGGAATAATGGCGCGCTAAGATGCCTTAATGGCGCGCCTGGATTCATGTGTATTCCTTCCTGTCCCTAAGATGTCTGGCACCTGCTGGCATAGCCGCAGGTTCTTCGCAGCCGCTGGTTGCGAAGTGGTTTGCCGGTCCTTCAGGGCTGCAACGAAGTGACGGCTGGGCCGCTCAGGTGGCTCGCCGCTATCCATAACAAGGAATACTTGATGATGAAAATGAAGAAATTTGTCGCCTCCTCACTGCTGTCAGCCGGTCTGGTTGCCGGTGCGCTGGGAACAACTGCGACCGCTGCTGAGCAGACCTTTGTGACTATCGGTACTGGCGGTCAGACCGGTGTTTACTACGTTGTTGGGCAGTCGATCTGTCGTTTGGTAAACCGTGGCGCGAAAGACCACAACATCAAGTGTACTGCTCCTTCGACCGGCGGCTCTGTAGCAAACATCAACGCCATCCGTGATGGCTCCCAGGATATGGGTGTGGCTCAGTCCGATTGGCAGTTCCACGCCATGCACGGAACCAAAAACCAGTCATTCATCGACCAGGGTGAGTTTAAAGACCTGCGCGCTGTATTCTCTATCCATGGCGAGCCCTTCACCGTTGTTGCCCG
>JBFGYY010000487.1:0-2879 GCA_041587095.1 Motiliproteus sp.
ATATTGAAATCGATGTTATTGTGCAGAACGTCGCGGCAGATTCCACCACTGACATGACTTTTACCGTTCATCGCAACGATATGGAAAAGGCGAAAAAGGTGCTGGAGAAGGTCGCCAGGGAAATCGGTGCTCGTGAAGTGCTCACTGACGACAAAATCGCCAAGGTCTCTATTGTCGGCGTAGGTATGCGTTCCCACGCAGGTGTGGCATCAAAAATGTTCACCGCATTGGCGGAAGACAATATCAATATTCAAATGATTACCACCAGTGAAATTAAAATTGCGGTAATTATTGAAGAGCGTTATCTGGAGCTGGCGGTACGCAGCTTGCATAAAGCGTTTGGCCTGGACAAGGTCTAAAACAAACCGGGGCCGGGGCTACATTGATAGCGCCGGTCTATTAAACCGCGCAACGAATAGTGATCAGGTTCAGTAACTACGACGCTATCCTGGTGTCTATGTTGTTGAAGGGATGCTCTAAGGAGATATAAAAATGTTAATCTTAACTCGTCGCATAGGTGAGACCCTGATGGTCGGGGACGATGTCACGGTAACCGTGCTGGGTGTCAAGGGCAACCAGGTACGTATCGGCGTCAATGCCCCCAAAGAAATCGCGGTGCACCGGGAAGAAATTTACCAGCGCATCCAGCGGGAAAAGGACGACGACGAAGAGACCAAATAACAAAGTCTCCAAACGCTCATCATTATTGCAATTCCAGGCAATTTATTTTTATCCAAGTCTTTGATTATCAGAAGAATATGGTATTATGCCGCTCCGTTACCGAAGGGCATTTAAAGTCCTGAGCAAGCTGGTAACAACCGGGAGAAGTGGCCGAGTGGCTGAAGGCGTGCCCCTGCTAAGGGTATATATCTTAACGGGTATCGAGGGTTCGAATCCCTCCTTCTCCGCCATATAACGAAAAGGGTCTACCTGTGAGGGTAGGCCCTTTTTTGTTGTGGATCCCTTCGGTAATTGCCGTTGTTTCTATTGAATCCGCCCTGCTCGCACCTCGCCATTGGTTGGCAACAGGTAAACGCCAGCGGCCTGTTTGTAGTTGCCCCAGCGGCACTTCTTTCACGCACCCCGCACCGCACAGGTATGAAATATGACTATTGAATTATTCGGCTCCCGCACCTCACCCTATGTTCGCCACGCCCGCACTGCATTGCTGGAGTCATCGCTAGACTGGGATTTTAAGCTAGCGGACGCCGTCGCCGCCCAGACCGGTTCGCCGTTAATGCGCGTTCCTTATCTGGTGGATGGTTCCCTGAAGTTGACCGATTCCGCGGTGATTATTCGCTATATTCGCGAACAGTCCGGGCAGCCTTATCTGCCAACGCTGGAGGATCATGAGCTGTTTTGCACTGCGACTACGGTACTGGACAGTGCCGTTAACGTGTTTCTATTGCAGGTATCCGATGGGCTGCGACCGGATACTGTAAACAACAATATCGAGATAGTCCCGGGCGGGAAATTCCTGGTCAATCGCCAGCAAGCCCGGATTGAAGAGGGGCTGCGATACCTGGACACGCTGCAGTTGCCCGCAGAACCGCCTTACACCGATGGCCAGCTGCGGTTGGCCTGCCTGTTGGGTTGGGGCCTGTTTCGCGAGCGCTTCACCCTGGATGGGTTGCCTAATCTCAACGATTTCCTCAGTGGCATCAACCAATACCCGGCCTTCGCTGATACCGCCCCGATAGTCTAATAGGAATGTAAAAGGGGTCGGTGACAATTGGTAATCGAAGTGATTCCCATTTGTCACCGACCCCTTTATGTCCTGATACCACCCCTATAGTCGCTATAGCTCGCTCAGCCGACCTTACTTCAGTATTACAGCAGAGTTTTTCAGCTACTAATCACTACGACACTAAGTGCGACGGCGTAAACACACAGGATCAAAGCGCTTTCGAAGCCGATTCGGCCGATTCCATAGGTCTGTCGTCGCACCATCCCAAGCAGCAGGATTGCGGTCATCAGGATGCCGATCAAGCCCCACATCATCTGAACCGGAGCCATGTCGTGGTAGATTGAGCCGTGCGGATAGCCCACGTCAGCGGCAGCGACAACGAGCATATTGAAGCAGTTGGTGCCGAAGATGTTGCTTACTGCCAGGGTCAGCGCCCCAATGCGTATTGCGGCGACGGTTGCTACTAATTCAGGCGTAGAAGTAGCCAGGGCGGTAAGCAGGCCACCGACAAGTGTTTCGGAGAGACCGGTGTGGTCGGCGATGCTCTTGGCGGCTTCCATTAAAATCCAGCCGGCCACACCGGTCACGATAGCCATGCCGATAAAGCCAAACCACAGAGTAACCAAGCCGCCGCGATGATGCTTTTCAGGCTCATCGGAAACTGTTTCTTGGGTCAGTCGAGGAAACCACATAGGCTTGACCCGCGCACGGTGAACCAGGTGCAGACCAAACAGGTAGGCAGCGACGATCACCGGCGTGATCGGGTGCACGCTCCACTCGGTAACCGCCGGTGTAAAGATTGCGAGCAACGGCAACGTCAGCAACACAATCAGCAGTCCGGCCAACATCAGGTTGACCGGGGACGCGGCTGCGTGTTCCAGATTGGCTTTGCGGTAGATAATGTCAGCCACGCCAAGAAACGCCAGGTTCGCGGCCATGCTACCCATGACGTTGCTCATAGCAAGGTCGGGCCTGGCATCTAACGCTGCGCTC
Organism: Motiliproteus sp.; assembly: GCA_041587095.1. GTDB lineage: Bacteria > Pseudomonadota > Gammaproteobacteria > Pseudomonadales > Balneatricaceae > Motiliproteus. The sequence goes on from JBFGYY010000487.1 coordinate 2,681, forward strand.
AGGGTCGCCGCGAAATCGGGCAGGGAGGTAACCCCTGCCAGGAGCAATACCCCGAAGAGCGCCTCGCCCAGGCCGGTTACGTCGGCTAACTTATCGGCCTGTCGGGCCAATTGGCTGCCAGCGACGACGATCACCAGGGCAGCAATGCCAAACGCGATTATGCTGGGAGCCAAGGAAGAAAACACTGGGACCTCAAAAG
>JBFGYY010000488.1:0-2877 GCA_041587095.1 Motiliproteus sp.
TGCAGGGGTGTTTTTTGTTTCCGCAGGGTCTCTTTTGCTTTATGCGGCTGTCGCTAAAACGCGATGGATGAGCGCTGCTTACGCGTGACCTGTGATATTCAAGACCATAAAAAGCCGGGCATGCCCGGATTTTTATCGTCTTGAATACCACAGGTCACGCGTAAGCAGCGCTCATCCATCGCGTTTTAGCGACACCCGCATCAAGCAAAAGAGACTCTGCGTAAACAACAAACACCCCTTCACTCAGGACGTTTAATAATTCAGACCAACCCCTCGCGCTTACGCGGCAAAAAGATATGCACCTTCAACCCCCCGAGCTCGGAACTGCAAAGATCAAAACGCCCTTCATACTGGCGTACGATCTCACCGACGATACTTAAACCCAGCCCGTGCCCATCTTTGCTCTCATCCAAACGTTCACCGCGATCAAGCAGGTGCTCACGCTTAACCGCTTCGATCCCGGGTCCGTCATCTTCAACACAGAGCTCAAGACAATGATCATCCATAATCCCTTCCACCCGCACCTGTGAAACCGCCCATTTACAGGCGTTATCCATAAGATTACCCAGCAACTCAACCAGATCATCCCGCTCACCCGGAAAGAACGTCTGACTGTTCACATCGGTACGAATTGACAGGTTGCGATCGCGATGAATCGCCAACATTGTACGCTGCAGTTTTTCCAGCTCTTCCTGTATATAGATGCGCTGTCCAGGCAGTGCCGTACCGCAAATTCGTGCCCGGGTCAGCTCCCGCTCCATCAACGCACGTAACCGCGACGACTGCTGACGCAGCGCCTCAGCATCGGCGGGGGACCGGTCGGCCAGTTTTTCGATCTGACGATCGATAACCGTCAACGGTGTCTTGGCTGCATGGGCCAGATTACCGACCGCATTGCGCGAACGCTGCAAGCGCAGTTCCATACTCTGCACCAGATAGTTAATCTCGTTAACCAGGGGTTCTATTTCGCTTACCGAAGACTCGGGTAACTGACGGATTTCGCCGCGCTTGAGCTGAACGATATCCATAGCGACACGCTGTAGCGAAGCCAACCCTGCACGAATAATCATGACCTGCGCCAGCAACATGAGCATCAGGAATAAAATCCCCAGAGCGATAGTAATACCGCTAAGACGCGCCAAGTCCTGACTGATACCAGAGATATCCTCTGCCACGACGATGTGCAGATAACGCCCCTGCTTCACGTACGCCTCCTCCCGCACCAGCCACGGCTTGTCGTTCTGTAAGACCTCAGTGATACGATTTTTACCAGCGGGCAGGGTCGAGCCGGCAGGAATCTGCCCGTCCCACAAAGACCGTGAATAGACCCAGGGGCCGGAATCAACCCGATACTGGTAATAGTATCCTGACATCGGTCGCATATAGGTCGGAGAAATGTATCGGCCATCGATAGCCCAGGCCTCTTCCTGACCCGGGCCGACCGCCTTAAGCAGAAGGAAACTTTCGTGACTCAGGCGTTCGGCAACAAAATCATGCGCCACCTGACGCAGAAACCATCCCTGCAGCAACCACAACAGCACAAACACACTTAGAGTAAGTACAACAAAGGGAATGCTCAAACGAGCCCGTATGGACTTCACGCGGAGCCCTGATAATGCTCAACAAGCACATAGCCCTGACCGCGACGCGTGGCGATACGGTCATGACCAATCTTCTTACGCAACATCTTGATATAGGCTTCAATGACATTGCTGTCATTATCCGTACCTTCATCATAAAGGTGCTCGACCAGCTGCAATTTGGATAAAACCCGACCCGGGTTATGCATAAAGTACCGTAACAGTCGATACTCTCGCCCGGTGAGAACGATGCTTTCCCCCTCACCGACCTGAACGGCCTGAGACTTTTCATCCAACTGCAGGCCGGCTACCGACAACCGGGCCGCCGGCAAGCGATTAGCCCGCCGTAGCAGCGCGGTAATCCGTGCCAGTAATTCTTCGGTATGGAAGGGTTTGCACAGATAATCGTCCGCACCCGCTTCAAAGCCATCCACCCGCTGCTGCCAGGCAGAACGCGCCGTGAGTATGAGCGTAGGCACATTATTGCCCTGACGCCGCCAGTGAGTAAGCACTTCTATACCCGGCCGGCCGGGTAAACCAAGATCCAACACCACCATGTCGTAAATCGATTCCCTACCCAGGGCTTCGCCATCAATACCATTATCGGCAATATCAACCGCGTAGCCGCTTCGTTCCAGTTCAATTTTCAATTCAGGCCCCAGAACAGGGTCGTCTTCAACGAGAAGGATCCGCATCTAGCCATCCATTGTAAAAATCGGGCAATAATCTTCCATCACGAGCATCAATATACAAGGTTCGCATCACACCATCGACACTTAATACTTCAATTTCATAGATAAAGTCGCGGTCGCCCTTCAATAACAAGGCGTCCAATATCGTAGCCGTGGACAAGCGCGTATTGCGGGAGATCAACTCTGACATCGACAGAATATCACCTGCCACAACCAGATTACGGCAATCCTTAGCATCCAACATTTCATAACTATTTGATGACCAAGCGAGCCCGGGGAGCAAGAATAAACTCCACAGCAATATTGCTAGAAAACCTGAAAAGCAATACGTCTTGAAAGCAAATTGAACACGCATCGGGCCACCTCTCCGAATTAATATAGGAAGGCGACGGGCGCATTACGGACAAGATCATGACCTCAGCCACTAAAGCACAACGTCGGTTCTAATACAGCAATAACAACAGTCACAGCCTCTAACGTGATACCCGGGTATTAACGGCACATGACTTTACACCTTCGACCTCCATTATCCGCCCACATCACAGGCTGCAGTCATACACCTCCTGCAAATGCCGCTTCCTTAAGTAAATCAACGAAGCAGAGAA
>JBFGYY010000489.1:0-2867 GCA_041587095.1 Motiliproteus sp.
CCATACGCGGATCGTTCGCCAATGCCGCCTTACTAATCGCAGTAGGCATTGTCACTGTTGAAGGCAATTCACGCTGAGGCGCCACCTGCCGTTCGGTCGTCGTCAGATTTGAAGCCTGCTCCACGCTCTTGCTTGCAGCCAGCTGCACTGATTCTGCACGATTCGCCACTTCTGCTGTTGATTGCGCTGCCGTCTCTACAGCTACACTCAGCGGTTGTTCGGTGACTGCGCCACTGTCGGCGAAGGCAGCGGGCTCTGCAACCTGAGGCTGAGGCGGCGCGGCATTACAACCCGCCAGAATCGCACCCATCGATAAAATTAGTAATTTTTTCATAACAGTTCTCTCATTCGGATACCGGCTACAGCTTTAAGCAAATAAGCCAGACTCCTTCTAGCGACTTAGAAACCCTTCACCGCTATTGATCAACAACGCGCCTCGGCAAGCGAATGCCAAGACGCGCTGCAAAACACGTTACTCTTTGAACGCTACAGCTTTCTTTTTCTTGGAGTGACAGCGTTTACACTCCGTCACAGGGAAGGCCACCTTGCCGTGGCAAACACCGCATTTCTGACCAAGCAATATTGCCGCCATGCTGATCTGGTTCGCGCCCTTTTTAGGAATAAAAATATCAGGATGACAGTTGGAGCAATCCAGCCACTCGGTGTGCTGCTTGTGCGGGTAAACCACATCGGGCATAGAGCCTTTCACTTCACGGACAATATTCAGATCCATAACAAAAGGTTTTTTATTCGGATCAAGGCGGTCGTAACGCGGGTTAATTGTACCGTCATGTAGCGACTTCACCCAATCGATGCGATTACCACTGATACCTGAAGCCAGACCCGCCATACCTTCACGCGGTGGCTGCAGCAAATATGCACCTTCGTTATCCGGATCATGGATGCCGTCTTCAGCTGGTGGCGGATTCCACTCGGAGGCAGACTTCATCAATCGATTGAAACTGATTACCTTTTTCGGCTTAGGCGCAACCACAGCGACGACCGGAGCCGGCGTGGCCACAACAGGCTTGGGTGCAACTGCAGCTTTTTTAACCAGCTTCGCGGCTGCTTTAGCTGGCTCGGAGGCGGCAAATTTCAAACCGGCGCTATCGACCATAAAGGCGATCGCATTGGTAATTTCAGCATCCGTCAATGCAGGGTTACCGCCACGCGCCGGCATGCTGTTAATACCATTTATAGCATTAGCGATCAGAGTATCCCGGCCTTTCTTCAGGCGCGAACCCCAATCCTCTTTACTGCCGGTCTTCGGTGCACCCATCACACCGGACTGGTGACAGGCAAAACAACTTTTTTCGACAACAGCCTTACCTGCTTTGAGGTCATCGGCGGCATAAAGTGGCGCTGAAACCAGCCCCGCAATCAGTACGGTCAGAGCAGACCGTTTAACAAGATAATTCATCACGATCTACCTCCTCAGTCTTTACGGTCAACAAGTTTTTGAACGGTGCTATGGTGCACCTGAGTCGGCGTGCCGGATTTACCGGAGTGACACAGATTGCAGTTTTCCACAGACCAGGCGATTTCACCGTTGTGGCAAGCACCACAAAACTCGCCATCAATGATCTTCAGCATGTTAATTTTGTTACCGCCAGCTTGAAATTTAAAGCCAAGGTCAGCATGACAGACCTTGCAGCGAAAACGAATCCGGTGAAACCAGTGAGGAAACACTGCCGGGCGCATACCGGCTTCGTCGGAATAGTTATTAATGACGATATCGCCATATTCAGCCTGGGCCACGGTGCTGCCCAGCATACCACCAAACACGAGCATGGCTGCCAACACTATTCGCCGTACAATAAACGACCCCAAATAACTTTTAATCATATAAGCTCTCTCACAAACTTAATAAGAACACCCCGACGATCACGCCGGGCGCGATAAAATGGTCGCGAAATTATACTGGAACCCGGCCAAAGAGTTAAAACCCAGCACACCGCATTAAGCGAAACCATGATCCAGATCACTCAACCACACCGTTTACAGCCGACAGCACGACCACCTTGTGCTACCAGCCCAGCCACGCCCTACGGACCTGAAAGTAGAGCGAAGCGTCTTGCTCTTGCTCCGCGACCGAAAACTCAGCGCGAAACTCCGCCGACAACAAACCCAGCGACCAGGTAAAACGATTCTGTACCCTCAGCGTTGAACGGAAACCCTGCTCATCTCCCGGCCCCTTTAAGCGCCGATTTATATCGGCGGAACATGACAGCTTATAAACGAGGTTGCGCATCGCAAACGCCGCTTTTCTGTTGTATTCGACCCGACCATTGAGTGAAAAATCGACATTCTCGTTATCACCCGACTCCGCGCGCAACAACTGCCCCCCGACGTCGCCCAACAGCTCCCCCCGCCCCCAGACCTCAATATCTTTCCCAGACTGGGCCGAGATCAATTGCTGCGCATCCCGGAACTCACCGGTCAGCCCTCGGGAGTCCGTAAAGTCCAGCTGAAAAGACTCGGAGCTGACGGCCCCCTGCCCACTCCAGCTATACCCGGCACTATGCGCCAAATTCAGCGCGGGCGTGCCGGTCGTCCAGGTCGAGGATAAATCTTGCGTTGCACTTAACGCCTGAACTTCGGTTCCCACCCCGGTAATGGTTCGTGCAAGACTATGCCCTAAGGAACCGCCTAATGACTGCGTCGAAGATTCTGAGTTCTGAGAAGCCCCCGCAGAAGCTCCGCCGCGCCAATAATAATCCCATACTCCCCACTCAATCTGGTCAGAACCGTAATCGGCACTCAATGACTCATCAAACTGCAACCCCGGATCAGCCCCTGCCCCCGCATCCACGTAACTGGTCTGAAACGAGCCGTTAATCGCAATATTAGATGATAAGCGGTAGTTA
>JBFGYY010000490.1:0-2867 GCA_041587095.1 Motiliproteus sp.
AGGTGTCGGTCGGTGGTGAGTGCGTGCCGCTGGCAAAGCTTGTTTTTAGCGGCGAATTTTTTGATGCGGTACTGGATCTTGGCGCAGAGCCGCGTATCACTGCCGCGTTGAAGCCTGCCGGTTATTTCGCGCCCGTCAGTGATTCTGAATGGGATGCGGCGTTGGCGTCGCTACCGACGCTGACCGGCGGTTTCGAGAAGCCGCGTTATTTCCAATTGAAAACCGACCACTGTGCGCACGCCGCAAATGGCCTGAGCGGTTGTGACCGCTGTCTCGATGTGTGTCCGGCCGATGCTATCCGCAGTCTCGATGGTCTGATCAAGATTGACAGTCACCTTTGCCATGGTGCCGGCGGTTGTGCGACGGCCTGCCCCACGTCAGCCATTCGTTATGACTATCCCCAGCCGCGTCTGCTGCTTGAAAGCCTGCAGCGCCGTCTTGCGCTGTATCGGCAGCAGGGTGGTATCGCGCCGGCGTTGTTGTTGCACGATGCACAGAGCGGTCAGGACTGGGCGCAAGCAAACCTTGAGTCGCTGCCCGGCCACTGGTTACCGTTGCAGATCGAGGAGATGGGCAGTGCTGGGCTGGATATCTGGCTGAGTGCGATGGCGCTGGGCGTCTCCGAAGTCGTACTGTTATCCCGCCCGGATAGCACCTCTGTCTCCCTTATCCCTGACTCGATTCAATCGGTTCTGGCCAGTGAAATAGCCCTGGCTAATCGCCTGCTGATTGCGCTGGGGATGCATAGCGACGCTGACCAGAAGGTTGGCCGGGATCGGGTGCGCATGCTGACGGGCGATCAGTTACTGGCTGAAACGACGCAGGCCGACAGTGCTGCAGTCAGCCATGGCGGGGTGGCATGCGGGGTTGCACCGTTAACGGAGCTGGATGCTGGTGCCGACAAGCGTGAACTGATTTCGCGGGCCATGACACATCTGTATACGCAGGCGGTCGATCCGCAGCCGCTGCTGGAGCTGTCCAAGGGCGCGGCGTACGGTGGACTGCTGATCGATACCAAGGCCTGCACACTGTGTATGTCTTGCGTGGCGATCTGTCCCACGGGTGCATTGTCTTCTGCAGGCAACAGTCCGCAACTTGATTTCACCGAGGACCCCTGTGTGCAGTGCGGACTTTGCACTCAGGCATGCCCGGAAAAGGCGTTGACCCTGCAACCGCGTTATCTTCTCGATCCCGAGCGGCGCACGCAGGCACAGTTGCTGAAAAAGGAAGAACCCTTCTGTTGTATCCGCTGTGAAAAGCCTTTCGCTACCCAGAGCATGGTCAGCATGATGCTGGAAAAACTCGCGGGCCACAGCATGTTCGCCGGCGCAGGGCTGGAACGACTCAAAATGTGTGAAGACTGCCGCGTTGCCGACATCGTATTAACGGATCCGGGTAATGATCTGTTTGCGCATGCCAAGGGGCGTTTGCCAGACAGTGAAGAGATCAATCTGGCGCAGGTCGAAAAGGATAGCCGCGATGTTTCCAAGGAGTCGCAGTCATGAATGATCTAAGCGTACCTGTGATGGACAATAGCTATGAACGTTTTCGCAGCGATGCCTATGCTTTGCTTGGCTCGCTGTTAGTGAGTCCGCCCGGCGAGGCGTTGCTGGAATGGTTGCAGAATATCGAGCTGGACGAGAGCCATGATTCGGTGATGCACGAAGCCTGGAGCGTGCTGCAACTGGCTGCGCGTCGAGCAGACCCGGATATGGTGGCCGATGAATATCAGAACCTGTTTATCGGCCTCGGTCGCGGTGAACTGGTTCCCTTCGGCTCCTGGTACCTCACCGGGCATATGATGGAGCAACCGCTGGTTGCATTACGCCATGACCTGCAGGCGATGGGCTTCGAGCGTGATCCGAACGTAAGCGAGCCTGAGGATCATATCGGCGCACTGTGCCAGGTGATGGGGATGCTGGTTGATCCGCAGGACGGTATCGATGCAGCCAAAAGCAGTCAGTTTTTTCATCAGCATATACAGGGGTGGAGTCAGCGATTTTTTCAGGACCTGCAGAACGCTTCCTCCGCGCATTTCTACAGCGCAGTCGGACGTTTTGGCGAGTTGTTTACCGGGCAGGAAATGCTTCTTTTAGAAGCGTAACCACGAGCAGAACGGATGTTGGGCATACGGTGGTTCGAAGGCAATGACCTTGTTGGTCAGCAGGCGCTGAACCGTATGAGAGAGCACAATTTTATCAAGCACTTATAAGAACGTAGCAGGCAAGAAGGAGACGGGGATGAGTAAAAATAAGCAACCGGAACAGGCCGACAGTGGTCGCCGGCAATTTATTAAAACGTTGGGTGCCGCCGGTGGTGCCGCCGCTGTACTGAGTGTCAGTGGTGAAGCTTCCGCTGCTGTTCAGGACGAGGAGGCTGCGCAGGTAAAGGGGAGCCAAGGCTACCGCGAAACCGAGCATGTCCGCGATTATTATAAAAGCGCCCGTATCTGAGCGGCGGTTAACTGATAACTGGAGTAGGTGAGGACAAACTATGAAACTGACTCCCAAGCAGAGCGCCGGCGAAGATCGCGGTGCAGAGGCGTCGAAAACAGGCCTGAGTCGCCGTAGTTTTCTGGGCCATAGCGGTATTGCCGCCGGTGGTGTTGCTGCCGCCACTATGCTGGCACCGCCAATGGTGCGCAAGGCCGAAGCCAAAACAGCGACCGCTGTTGCGGGTAAGGCTGAAATAAAACGGACTATCTGTACACACTGTTCGGTCGGCTGTGGAGTTTATGCCGAAGTAGAAAATGGTGTCTGGACCGGTCAGGAGCCGGCCTTTGACCATCCGTTTAACCGCGGTGCCCATTGCGCCAAAGGTGCGGCCCTGCGTGAGCATGGTCATGGCGAGCGCCGTCTGAAGTACCC
>JBFGYY010000491.1:0-2861 GCA_041587095.1 Motiliproteus sp.
GATCACCGGCAATATACTGATCGAGAATCCCCCGACGCACCCGTTCCGCCACTATCAAGTTAAACAGGTAGGAGCGCGCCGCCGACAGGTATAAGCCACGCTTGAGCCGATCCTTGACCCGAATGGCGCCCGACAGCAGCGCATCTGCCTGGGTTAAATTACCCGCCCCGATACCGAAGCGCTGTTCACCGTAATAGTTCGGCACGCCCTGCTCGGAAACGGTCTGCAAACGCTCATCCAGCTCCGGACCGGGGCTCAGCTGGCGCAGCAACAGACAGAAACGATTACCGCGATGAATGCCTTTCTTCAGTTTCCGGTTGTGACGCGTGACCTGCAGTACCTGAACCGTCGCGCTGTTCAGCGCCGACCAGTCCGCCTCCTGCGCTCCGGGTAACCAGACGCTGAACCATTGTCGCGTAATAGCATGCCGGTCCTTCAAGCCGGCATAAGCGACATCCATCGGACGCACGCCAGCCAGCCTGGCAAGCTGCTTGGCAATCCACGCGGTGTTTTCCCCCTGCTTTTGCACATGCAGGTAGACATGCTCACCACTGCCGGAAAGCTCAAATCCCAGCTCTTCATCGACCACAAAGTCTTCGGGGTGGCGGCGTAGTTCACCCGTGCCGGATAGCGCCGGGTAGCGCCGGGGAAAATCTAGCGAATAGGTCATAAGGGCCCAGTGCTCATAAGACAACAGCGGACTTCACACTCTGCCAGCTCAGAGCTTCGTCCCGGAACATAAAATAAAAATTTATTCTCTGAGCAGAGAGACTGCCTCTTCAAATAAAATCACAAGACGTCTGTCTCGCTTACATGCTGGCCACGAAAAGCCCTGCTATCTGCCGCCCGGTTAGCGACGCGGCTAACGCGCAGGCTTCTCGGGTAACAGAAAAAAAGTTTCGCCGCGGCGAATCATTCCCAGTTCGCTTCGCGCGCGCTCTTCCAGCGCCAGTAAGCCCTGCTTCAGATCGGCCACTTCGGCGATCAGAGCCTGATTTCGAGCATGGAGGCGGGCATTATCGGCTTTTTGCTGCGCGATCTCTGCCTGCATCGCCCAGGCAGAAACGAGGCTGCCTTCGGCCAACCACAACCGGTATTGCAGCCCGCCCAACAGAACAACCAGTAACAACACCAACCATCTCATCAGCAAGTCTCCGTCCGGCAGGCCGGACAGCGCAATGATCGCTACACGCAAACTAGAAGCGTCCGTTGAAGTCCACGCCAACCCTCCACTTTCAAGGGTTGGCGCACCCTGTCACGGACGCTCCGGACACCCCTGCCAGCCGACATTCAAGCCGCCAGGCAGGTGGTGATTACTGGCCTTTGATTTCAGACAAACCGTTATAAGGTGCCTTACCAGCCAGCTCTTCTTCGATACGCAACAAACGGTTATATTTGGCAACGCGATCTGAACGGCACAATGAGCCGGTCTTGATCTGGCCAGCCTTGGTCGCTACCGCCAGGTCGGCGATGGTCGTGTCTTCAGTTTCACCGGACCGGTGCGAAATGACGGCGGTAAAGCCGGCATCCTGAGCCATCTTGATCGCATCCAGTGTTTCAGACAGCGATCCGATCTGGTTAAACTTGATCAGGATGGAGTTGCCGATGCTCTGCTCAATACCACGGGACAGAATTTTGGTATTGGTCACAAACAGATCGTCACCGACCAGCTGCACCTTGTCGCCGATCTTGCGCGTCAGAACCGCCCAGCCGTCCCAGTCGCTTTCATCCATACCATCTTCGATAGACACGATAGGGTATTTATCAGCCAGCTCTGCCAGATAATCAGCGAATCCTTCGGAGTTGAAGACCTTGCCTTCACCAGCCAGATCGTAGTTACCATCTTTATAAAATTCAGACGCTGCGCAGTCCAGTGCCAGGGTGATATCTTTACCCAGGACGTAACCCGCCTTGTCGATCGCCTCTTTGATAACCACCAAAGCTTCTTCATTGGAGGCCAGGTTCGGTGCAAAACCACCTTCATCACCGACCGCCGTGTTCAGGCCGCGACCCGAGAGGACTTTTTTCAGACTATGGAAAATTTCAGCTCCCATGCGCAGCGCTTCGGCAAAGCTGGGCGCTGAAACAGGCTGTACCATAAATTCCTGAATGTCGACGTTATTATCGGCGTGCTCGCCACCGTTAATGATGTTCATCATCGGCACAGGCATGGTGAAATCACCAGGGTTGCCATTCAGCTCCGCAATGTGGGCGTACAGTGGAATCTGCTTTTCCACAGCAGCCGCTTTGGCGACAGCCAGTGACACAGCCAGAATCGCATTCGCGCCCAGCTTGCCTTTATTTTCGGTTCCGTCCAGGTCGATCATAATCTGGTCGATGTGACGCTGATCCAGCGCATCCTTACCCAGCAACGCGGTACGGATATCGTTATTGATAGCAGCAACAGCCTTCAAAACGCCTTTGCCCAGATAACGACTGGCGTCGTGATCACGAAGCTCGAGCGCTTCCCGAGAACCGGTAGACGCTCCGGATGGCGCGCACGCGGTACCGAATGCACCAGAAGACAGTGTTACATCGGCTTCCACTGTAGGGTTGCCACGTGAATCCAGCACTTCCCGTGCCTTGATATCGATAATTTCAGCCATCTCGCCTTTTCACTCCAAGATTATAAAGCTTATCTATGCAAAATTATTCTGCAGCCGTCCCGGCCCAGATACAACAACAGCCGGCAAGCCGACTGTTGTTGGAATAAAATCATTTAACGCTTTTATCCAGCGCGGCCTTAACAAACCCGGCAAACAGGCCGTGACCGTCGCGGGGTGTCGACGTAAATTCCGGATGGAACTGGCACGCGATGAACCAGGGATGGTCCGGCACTTCAACCACTTCGACCAGGGCGC
>JBFGYY010000492.1:0-2859 GCA_041587095.1 Motiliproteus sp.
CCGTGCACCGGTTTATCGAACGCCGCAGCCGCCTGGGCCAGCATCGCGTTCGCCAGCAGCGGCACATCCATAGAGCGCGCCTTCAGCGCCGGCAGTTCCAGCGTCACCTGCGCCAGCCGGTAATAGAGGTCTCGGCGGAATAGCCCGGCACGCACTTCCGCTTCCAGGTCACGGTTGGTGGCGGCGACCACCCGCACGTCCACCTGACGTTTCTGGTCAGACCCGAGTGGCCGGATCTCCCCTTCCTGCAGTACCCGCAACAACTTGACCTGAAAGGAGGGAGAGACCTCCCCGATCTCATCCAGAAAAATCGTGCCACCGTGTGCCTGCTCAAACAGGCCGATATGATCGCTGATGGCTCCGGTGAAGGCGCCTTTGCGGTGTCCGAACAACTCACTGGAAAGCAGCTCGTCATGCATGGCACCGCAGTTTTCGGAAACGAAGGGCTTATCATCGCGCTCGCTGCTGTAGTGCAAGGCGCGGGCAAACAGCTCCTTACCCGTGCCCGACTCGCCGGTAATCAGCACCGAAATATCGTAAGGGGCGATCTGACACAGCTGGTCACACACCCTGTTCAGAGGGCTATCGTCACGGCGCAGGATGCTGTCGAGCTGAAAGCTTCGTTTTAAGTCGGCTTTGCGCTTACGCAATCGCTGCCGTACCACCGGCGCGGTCTGTTTGAGCTCCATGCTCAGTAACTCGCTTTCCCCCTGCAGGCGATAGAGCTGCGCCGCGTTACGGACGGTGCTGAGTAACTGCTGCGGGTGCCAGGGCTTGGTGATGTACTGGTAGATGCCACCCTCATTGATACCCTGGATAATATCTTCGGCTTCGCTATACCCCGAAATAATGATGCGCCAGGTACGCGGCCAACGCTCACGTACCCGGGCAAGAAACTCCACGCCGGTACAGTCCGGCATACGCTGATCGCAGAGGATGACCTGTACCCGGTTCTCCTCCAGCAGCCGCTCCGCCTCGGCGACCGAGGTCGTGCTGAGAACGTCAAACTCCTCGTCCAGCGTGCGGCTCAGGGTCTCAAGGGAGCGCACCTCATCATCCACCAGCAGCACCGTTGCCCGACCGGCGGCGTTTGGCACAATCAGCGCGTTATCGGAATTTAGCGGATGGTTCATTGATGACTTCCTGTAACAACCGAATACAAAATGGACTTGACCGGTGCAGCACGCAGGTTCAGGGTTGCTGCATGCTCGCTTTGAGACGGGCGACCTCTTGCTCCAGTTGCTGCAACTTCTGCTGCTTCAGCGCCTGATGGTTGGCGCTGATCCAGTCGAGCCAGGCCTGCATGCCCTCGCCACTGCGCGCCGACAGCTGCAGCACGACGATGGCAGGGTTAACCCGGCGCGCGTACTCGATGCACTGTGCCACATCAAAATCGAGGTAAGGCAACAGATCGGTCTTGTTCAGAATCATCAGGTCGGCAGCATGGAACATATCGGGGTACTTAAGCGGTTTATCTTCCCCTTCGGTCACCGATAAGATCACCACCTTATGCGCCTCACCCAGATCAAAAGCCGCCGGACAGACCAGGTTTCCGACATTCTCGATAAACAGCACACTGCCCTCGCCCAGAGGCAGGCGCTCCAGCGCATGCCCCACCATATGCGCATCCAGATGGCAGCCCTTGCCGGTGTTGACCTGCACCGCCGGGGCGCCGGTGGCGCGAATTCTGTCGGCATCATTTGCCGTCTGCTGATCCCCTTCGATCACGCCACACTGCAGACGCTCGCCCAGCATCTCCAGCGTCCGGGTCAGCAGGGTTGTTTTACCGGAACCGGGACTGGAAACCAGGTTCAGGGCGAGCATATTGCGGGCCAGAAAACGGGCACGATTCTCATCGGCATAGCCGTCATTCTTGCCCAGTATATCCTGCTCGATCTGCACCATACGCGCCTGACTCAAACCGGGAACATGCGCGCCCGCCGGTCCCTGACCAAAATGCAGGTCGCTGCCGTGAGCATGATGATGACCGTTGTGTTCATCGTGGTGATGCGGATGATCATGTCCATGGTGCAGATCGCTGCCTTCAACACGGGTCTCGCCGCTGGCGCAGCCACAGGTGGTACACATAGCCATCTCCTGATTCAACAATACAACCACCACAGCTTCGCGATGGGCTGTCTATTAACATAGAGGACAAATAGGTCCATTCCTATTTTGTCCATCGCCCCTGAAAACCTAGCGCAGTTGCGTGGAACTGCTTGATTTTCAGCGGCTCGCATTGGTCTCCGACCAATGTTGACGCATCCTTGCGTCTTCTTCACTAAATTGACGGGCTCGACTGATAACAGCGTTAACAAAGCACCAGACAACCCATGCACGCCGGGTGTTTAATCCACTTCCAGCTCTTTAACCCGCATCTCGTCGCCGCCGGTCATCTGCACCTGGTAGCTCTCGCACTCGGGACAGGGGTCAAAACGCGCACGGTAATCAAAAGTAGCACCACAGGCAAGACAGGCGCCCCGACCCGGTACCTCGATAATGATCAGTTCAGCCTGCTCGGCCAGTGTGCCTTTGCTCACCGCGTCAAAACAGAAGCGCATGGCGTCCGGCTCCACCGACGACAACTGGCCTATTTCGAGCCAAACCCGGGTCACGACACTGAAATCCTGCTTGCGTGCGCTATCCTCCAAGACCTGAATAACGCCTTCGGCCAACGACATTTCGTGCATAACGTTCCTCAATACCCCGCTTCAGTAACGCTGTTCAGCGTCAATAGCGCCAAACCAGCACTACAGTCTATTAAACGACCTCGAGATGACAAGGCACGCACGGATCCAGGGACAGCACGTGCAGTCCAAACCACCGCGCGCGCGCCGGATCGGGTATCGACTGCCACCC
>JBFGYY010000493.1:0-2837 GCA_041587095.1 Motiliproteus sp.
ACCTTTCCGATTACGCCAGATTTTGTGCTAAAGCTTGGCTGGGCCGCAGGTAAGGTTTTTTCCCGCCAGGGTCGCAGTAAAATTTTGATTGGTAAAGATACGCGAATCTCCGGATACATGTTCGAAGCGGCGCTTGAGGCGGGTTTGTCTGCGGCAGGGGTTGATTCGTTGCTGCTCGGGCCTATGCCGACACCCGCCATCGCCTATCTGACCCGGACCTTTCGAGCCGATGCCGGTATTGTGATCAGTGCTTCGCATAATGCCTATCAGGATAACGGTATTAAATTCTTTTCCGCTAACGGAACAAAGCTGCCCGATGAGATCGAGCTGGCGATCGAAGCACAGATGGATCTGGCAATGACGACGGTGGATTCGGCGCAGTTGGGTAAGGCGCGCCGTGTAGAAGATGCGGCAGGGCGCTATGTTGAATTTTGCAAGGCGACGCTGCCGCGCGATATGTCCTTCAAGGGGCTGAAAGTCGTAATCGATACGGCGAACGGCGCAACCTATCATATCGCCCCGAAGGTATTTAAAGAGCTTGGCTTTGAGGTTTGTGAGATCTATTCAGCCCCAGATGGGTTGAATATCAACAAGGGCTGCGGATCGACCAGTCCTGAGGCGCTGCAGAAAATCGTTAAGGCGGAATCGGCGGATCTAGGGGTTGCCTTTGATGGTGATGGTGATCGGTTGATCATGGTTGATCATACCGGTGAGCTGGTGGATGGCGATGAATTGTTGATGATTATCGCCATGGGGCTGAACCGGGATGACCGTTTGCAGGGTGGCGTTGTCGGCACGCAGATGACTAACTTCGGCATGGAAGTGGCCTTGAAAGAGCAGGGCATCCCTTTTGTCAGGGCGCGAGTCGGCGATCGTTATGTGATGGAGGAGCTGGTTAAGAATAACTGGAACCTGGGTGGTGAATCTTCCGGGCATATTATCTGTCGGAACCTGACGACAACCGGGGACGGCATTGTTGCGGCGTTGCAGGTCATGCAGTCTATCGGTAAGGATGGTCGGTCTTTGGCCGAGCTGAAACAGCAGATGACAAAAATGCCGCAGCATATGATTAATGTTCGTTTAAAGGAAAAAGGCGACCCGACCCGGTTGCCGAGCATCCAGGACGCTGTAAAACAGGTCGAATCTGAGCTTAACGGGCGCGGACGAGTGCTGTTGCGTACATCAGGGACCGAGCCTGTTGTCAGGGTGATGATCGAAGGTGATGATCAGGCACGTGTGGTTTCGCTGACTCAGCAGTTGGCAAAGGCGGTTGAGGAAGCGCTGTAAGTGTTTGTTTGCATCGTTCAGCGTGCTGTTTGTAAGTGCCGTTCGGCGTAGTTGGCCCGGTGCTTTATTTTTTTAAAAGCGGGAGGTGGCTCCCGCTTGTAACTCGCAGGCAAGTCGTTTAGTATTGCGCACCGCCTGACAGACGGAGAGTATCAATGCGTCGAGCATTAGTGGCCGGCAACTGGAAAATGAACGGAACGAAAGCAAGCGCAGAAGCGCTCGTGCTTGGTTTGCGTGAAGGGCTTTCAGGTTGCGCCGGGGTAGATGTGGTTGTTTGCCCGTCGGCCGTTTACATGGATCGGCTGCAGCGTCTGTTAGAAGGCAGTGTAATTGGTCTGGGTGCTCAGAATGCCAGCGAGTATGGCGGCGGTGCCTACACAGGCGAACTGTCGCTTGAGATGCTGAAAGAGTTTGGTTGTGCTTATGTGATTTTAGGGCACTCTGAGCGACGCGCGCTTTTTGGTGAGACCGATGCGCAGATCTGTGCAAAGTTTGTTGCCGCTAAGTCAGCAGGGCTTGTGCCGGTTTTATGCGTCGGCGAGACACTGGAAGAAAGAGAGGCTGGCTTGGCGTTCGATGTGGTTGGTCGTCAGCTGGATTCGGTGCTGAAAACTCAGGGAGCTGAGGCGCTGGAAGGTGCGGTTGTTGCTTATGAGCCTGTTTGGGCAATCGGCACCGGGAAAACAGCATCGCCTGAGCAGGCGCAAGAGGTGCATGCGTTTATTCGAGCGCGGGTGCTGGCGGAAAGCGAACAGGTAGCGAACGCCTTGCGCATTGTCTATGGCGGTAGCGTAAACGCGGCCAATGCCTCAACGCTCTTCTCGATGGCCGATATCGATGGCGGATTGGTTGGCGGTGCGTCCTTGAAAGTCGATGAATTTATAACGGTTTGCCAAGCGGCAGGCCGATAAAGAAGCGGAGAGATAATGGAATCGCTGGTTTTAATTGCTCATGTGTTGTTGGCTATTGCGTTGGTTGCATTGGTTTTGTTGCAGCAGGGTAAAGGTGCGGAAGCGGGTGCTGCCTTCGGTAGTGGTGCCTCACAAACGATGTTCGGAAGCCAGGGCTCAACAAATTTTCTGAGTAAGGTGACAGCGCTTGCAGCTACTGGTATATTCGTCACCAGTTTCACGCTGGCTGTCTATGCCAAGCAGAAGGCCGAGGCGGTTGCAGATCAGGGTGTGCCTGATGCAGCGCTGATAGAGTCGCAGAACGGTGATGTTGCTCCCGTGCTCGATGCTGCCCCAGTGCGCGGCGACTCGGATATACCTCCGGCTGAGTAGTAAAGATTTAAATCCTGCTCCGGCAGGCGGCAAGAAAGTTTATGCAGATGTGGTGGAATTGGTAGACACGCTACCTTGAGGGGGTAGTGCTCTATGAGCGTGGGAGTTCGAGTCTCCCCATCTGCACCAATATCGGGTCGGCGCTTTCACTTTAGGCGTCACCCAGGATCTTCGCTAGGTTCTTTTTATAGAACGCTGCGGAGTGAATCTAAAGCCCCTTTTTAGGGGCTTTTTGTTAGGTTTAAGCTCCCTGTCCCATACAGGGCT
>JBFGYY010000494.1:0-2834 GCA_041587095.1 Motiliproteus sp.
AGCTGATCAACCGCCAGCAGATCACGGATTTCCAGCGCCGTGCGCAGATGACCGTGGTGGATGGGATCGAAGGTCCCGCCCAACAAGGCCACCCGCTTCGGAGCTGTTCCGGGCTTTTGCGCCGAATCCGGCGCCGGGGCACTAGAAAACATCAGAGCTGAACGCCACCGTAATCAAACACAGGCTGCGGTTACTGGCGAATATGACCATCACCCAGAACAACATATTTCTGTGACGTCAGGCCTTCGAGCCCTACAGGCCCCCGGGCATGGATCTTGTCGGTTGAAATGCCGATTTCAGCACCTAACCCGTACTCGAATCCATCAGCAAAGCGCGTGGACGCATTGATCATAACCGAGCTGGAATCGACTTCAGCCAGGAATCGGCGGCCGCGCGTGTAGCTTTCGGTGACGATGGAGTCGGTATGGTGCGAGCCATAGCGGTTGATATGGGTCACAGCGTCGGTCAAAGAGCTGACCAGCTTGATGGAAAGAACCGGAGCCAGATATTCGGTGCTCCAGTCCGCTTCGCTGGCAGCAACGATCGCCGGCAAATAACCGCGTGTGGCTTCGCAACCGCGCAGTTCAACCGCTTTTTCAGCATAGGCTTCAGCCAGGTGCGGCAGTACTGCTGCAGCGACGTCCTGATGCACCAGCAGCGTCTCCATGGTGTTGCAGGTACCGTAACGATGGGTCTTGGCATTGATCGCGATCGGTAATGCCTTGTCGAGATCAGCCTGTTTATCGATAAACACGTGACAGATACCGTCCAGATGCTTAATAACGGTTACACGCGCATCACGGCTTACCCGCTCGATAAGTCCTTTTCCACCACGGGGAACAATCACATCCACGTACTCGGGCATGGTGATCAGCGCCCCGACCGCTTCGCGGTCAGTGGTCTCAACCACCTGCACTGCGGAGGCAGGCAGACCAGCGGCGACTAATCCCTGGCGAATGCAACGCGCGATGGCCTGATTGGAATGAATCGCTTCACTGCCGCCGCGTAAAATCGCTGCATTGCCGGATTTGAGACACAGACTTGCGGCCTCAGCTGTCACGTTGGGACGCGATTCGTAAATGATACCGATCACGCCCAGCGGTACCCGCATCTTGCCCACCTGAATTCCGGACGGCATATAGTTCAGATCGGTGATACCGCCAACAGGGTCCGGTAACGTGACCACCTGGCGCAAGCCTTCAATCATGGCATCAATGCGAGCGGGGTTGAGTTCCAGACGATCCAGCATCGCGGCATCAAGGCCCTGCTCGCGTCCTGCCGCCATATCCTGGCTATTAGCCGCAATCAACGTGTCGCGCTCTGCATCGATAGCTTCTGCCATCGCCAGCAGGGCGGCGTTTTTCATGCCGGAGTTCGCCTTGTTCAACTCGGTCGCAGCAGCACGAGCCTGCTGACCCAGGCTCGCCATGTACTCGGTGACGTTCATTATCAAACCCTTTTGTCAGTGAATGGCGGCATTATACCGCGACTCCGCCAATCGGTGCATGCCAATTCCCAACAAACTGCGCCGAATATCAATTCGTCCTCATCCCCTTTACCCCCTTAACCCCTTGAAGCTTAATTGCTATTATCAATAATTTAGCTTCGCAGCGGACGCGTCCGGACATATGCTGTCTTAACGTCTTCCACTCAACACCTTTGCAGCCCGAACATTACATCTGTCACCCGCTGCCCAAGAAGAGATAATCTGCGCCCCATGCTCAAGCGCCGCCCTATTGTTGCCGCTCAAAAAATCCGTCGCCTGAGCATCAAGACCAAAATCTTGCTGCTGCTGGCCTCACTCATGACTCTCAGCTACAGCGTGACCCTGCTGCAGTTTCAACATGATATGCGCGAATTTGGTAAGGCGCAGTTCGATACGCTGGGCAAAGCGGTCACCGCGCAGACCGCGCTCAGCAGCGCGCAGATGCTGCTGGCAAAAGACTGGGTAAGCCTGAACATCAGCCTGCGCCACCTGACCGACGACGCCCAGATTCAAGGGGCCGAAGTTCTGAATGCCGACGGTCAGATCATTGCACAATCGGGCAAACCGGGAGCCCGGCTGTTTGAAGCACAGATAGAAGCCGGCGATGAACGACTGGGCAAAATCCGCCTCTACCTGACAACGCAACCCATGGAGCGCGAGCTATTACACAGTGTGCGCACCACGGGGCTGTATGCCCTGCTCGGGGGGATTGCATTGCTAGGCGCCGCATTTTTGCTGGCACGACATCTAACCGCTCCCCTGAAACAACTGCGTAACGCTTGCCGTCAACTCCAGGCGGGCGATCTGATCCAACCACTGGATGAGAGCCGCTGGGATGAGCTGGGCGAGATAAACCGGTTACTGAATGATCGTTTCGCGCTCCGGCAACCGGCAGTTGAAGCAGCGGAAACCGCACCTCAAGATGGCTCCGCAATGACCAGCGGCGTCGGCGATACCGAACCAGCCGCACCGCTTCAGCAACCAACACCAACCGGGCAAGAGCCCCCCGCCGAACCACACTCCGATATCGACCCGGCGATTCCAGAGCTTGAACCTGCCTTTGACGCACCGGACACTCGGGACGTAGCGCCATTCTCCGTGGATCTTTCGCCGCTCACTGACGTGCTCGCATACCAGAATGAGCCCGCGCAAACTGACACCAGCAACGATGAACAGATACCGGCAGTCGAGTCCGAATCACTACCGCAAACCCGGGACCCGGCCGCTCCGGCTAACCGACGCAACCATTATCTGCTCTATGTTGATCATGTCACCGTATGCGGCGAAGCGTTAAACGCCGAGGAGCGCCGCACGCTGCTAACCCCCTACAGAAAAGCGTTACAGCGGG
>JBFGYY010000495.1:0-2833 GCA_041587095.1 Motiliproteus sp.
GAAAAAGAAAAAGAGATCTATTACGTGCCGATGTCCGCACTTTCCACAACAGGCATGAGTGCGGATAAGGCTGGCTTTGAACTTCGAACTAAACATACGAGCGTAAAATTTAAAAAGAACGATGTTCTTTTAGCGCGAATTACGCCTTGCCTAGAGAATGGGAAAACAGGCCTCGCGTACTTTTTGGAAGAGGGTGAAGTAGCCTGTGGCTCGACAGAGTTCATAGTTTTGCGTGGCCGTAAAGTAAGTGCTTACTTTACATATTGTTTAGCAAGGTCGTACAAATTTCGAGAGAATGCCATTAAAAGCATGACAGGGTCATCTGGAAGGCAGCGCGCTCAGCCCTCCGCATTTAATGAGTTCAGTTGCCCTCTGCCCCCTAAGCATCTGCTTGAGCAGTTCGATGACTTCGCCTCGGACTGTTTTGATCAAATTAACCTGTTGATGCGACAGAATGAGAAACTTATAAAAGCACGTGACCTCCTGCTTCCCCGTCTCATGAACGGGGAAATTACGGTATAGTCATTGGAATTCAAGGATCTAGGAATTATTTTCTTATGGATAAGAACCAAGCCGAACAACTACTACAAACCGCGCTAGCCAACTCTGCCGCTAGCTTCCGTGATGGGCAGTGGGAGGCGATCGACGCACTGGTCAACCGAAATCGTAAGTTGCTAGTCGTCCAGCGTACCGGCTGGGGGAAAAGCTCGGTCTACTTTATCAGTACCCGAATCTTCCGGGATCGCGGTCTGGGACCGACTATTATCGTCTCCCCGCTGCTGGCGTTGATGCGCAACCAGATCGAGTCGGCGGAGCGGCTCGGCATTAACGCCAAGACCATGAACTCCACCAACCGGGATGATTGGCAGGAAGTTACACGGCAGATTTTAAACAACGAAGTGGATTGTCTGCTGATCTCCCCCGAGCGACTAGCCAACGACGACTTTGTCGCAACGGTGTTGCAGCCGGTTGCTGACAGGATTGCTTTGATGGTGGTGGATGAAGCGCACTGTATCTCCGACTGGGGGCACGACTTCCGCCCGGATTACCGTCGTATCGTTAACGTGCTCAAGCAGCTACCGGCCAATACCCCGGTGCTGGGGACAACCGCCACGGCGAATAACCGGGTGGTTGAAGATATTCAAGGGCAGTTGGGTGATATTGATATTCAGCGAGGCCCGTTAATTCGTGAAAGCCTAGCCCTGCAGACGCTGGCCCTGCCTGATCAGGCCTCCCGTTTGTCTTGGTTGGCCAACCACATCCCAGAGCTCCCCGGTACGGGCATCGTGTACACCCTGACGACGCGGGACGCGGAACAGGTCGCGGACTGGTTGAATCTGAACGGTATTCTCGCCAAGGCGTACCACGGCAGTATTACCGACCCCTCTTTTGTTGATGGTTCCGGTAATCCTGATAGCAACGCCTATCGTCAGTACCTTGAAGAATTGCTGCTGCGTAACGACATCAAGGTGTTGGTTGCTACCACGGCGCTGGGGATGGGGTATGACAAGCCTGATCTGGGTTTTGTGGTGCACTATCAAGCGCCGGGCTCCATCGTTTCGTACTATCAACAGGTGGGACGTGCCGGGCGCGGTATCGACTATGCCGTCGGGGTGCTGATGTCGGGCACGGAAGATGATGATATCCACGAATTCTTCCGATCTAACGCTTTCCCTTCCTATGAACAGATCGCGGAAATTCTGGATACGCTGGATCGCTACGATGGCTTGAGTATTCCCCGACTGGAAGAGTTCACTAATTTGCGGCGCAGTCAGATCGATAAAGTGTTAAAGCTGCTAAGCGTCGATAACCCGGCGCCGGTGATCAAGATGGGCTCTCAGTGGCACCGAACGGCGAATCCCTTTGTCATGGATAGCGCTCGGATTGAGCATCTTACACGCCAGCGCGAAGGCGAGTGGGAAGAGGTGCAGGGATATGTTCACTCATCTGAGTGTTTGATGAATTATCTGCGTGCAGCACTGGATGATGATGCAACTGAGCCGTGCGGTAAGTGCGCTTCCTGTCTCGATCAACCGATTGTGGACACATCGCTGCCGACGGCGCTGGTGCACCAGGCGTCGACCTTCACCAAGCAGGCCGAATCGCCCATCGCACCTAGAAAGCAGATTCCAAGAAACGCTCTGCTGACGTATGGACTTGGCGGAAACCTCACCGCCGATTTGCAGGCACAGGAAGGGCGCGTGCTGTCGCGTTGGGGCGATGCGGGGTGGGGCCACATGGTGGCTGATGATAAGCATAACAACCATTTTCGTGATGAGCTGGTTGCCGCTACCGCTGACATGATTCGAAATCGGTGGCAGCCAGCGGATTTCCCAACCTGGGTGTGCTCGGTACCTTCGCTGAACCATCCTGAACTGGTTCCTGACTTCGCCAAGCGTCTAGCGGTAGCATTGGGGTTGCCGTTGGTGGAAGCGGTCAAAAAGGTTCGCTCCAATCAGCCGCAGAAAGGTCAGCAGAATGGCTTTCACCAGTGCCACAACTTGGATGGCGCGTTTGAGGTATGCCCGCCGTTCCCGCCAGGCAGTGTTTTGTTGGTTGACGATATTGTCGATTCTCGCTGGACATTGACTGTCCTGGCGGCCTTGTTACAACAAGCAGGCAGTGGGAAGGTATATCCCGTTGCGTTGGCTTCAGCATCAACGAGAGACGAATGACTTTAAACGAGAACGCCCAAGCGACTCTATTGCTAGCGGCTTACTTTTCGAAGCCGGTGAAAGGTGCAGCTAAACCGCTGACGCCAACTGAATGGGGGAAGTTTGCGCTCTGGCTGCGGGATCAAAAGCTCGCCCCAGCTGACTTGCTTTCGGCCGAC
>JBFGYY010000496.1:0-2821 GCA_041587095.1 Motiliproteus sp.
GCTTCGGACACTACGGCAGTGTCAAATCCTGCAGAGCATGTCGTCGCTAACCAAGCTGCCATTAGGCCCTTGTGGTTGGAAGAGAAGCTGATTATTGAGCGTGCCATCGAACGTTGTGGTGGCAATGTGCCACGGGCTGCCGCTTTTCTAGAGATCAGTGCCTCGACGATCTACCGCAAGAAACAGCAATGGGAAAAGCTCGTCGTTTAGGCCTGCCGATTCCAATCGAATTCAATGCGCTTTCTGATCGGAAAGCGCATTTTTTTTGCCTGGACTTAGTTCCATTCTGCGTCTCCTTTGGACGCTATTCGCATTTTGCGACGCGAATAGCGTTTTTTTCATCTGTTAATCGTTTTTAGAGCCGTTTTATCTGCATTAGAGATGGCATACATACTGCAATACCCTGTTCAGAAAGTGTTGATGCGTATATCACACTTAAGACTGTATGTTACGGGGGCGTGTTATGAGTAATAACTATCAAAAAGGCTGCGCAAGGGCGGCGGCCGGAGGAAAAGCAGCCGCTGATTGTCATATCCTGGTTGTGGATGATGATCGTGCGCTGAGATTTCTGGCCCGTAAAGCGTTTGAAAGTGAGGGCTTTACTGTTAGCGAAGCGGGCAGTGGTGATGAAGCCTTGGCGACCCTGGCGGTGATGTCCATCGATTGTGTCTTGCTGGATGCCTGTATGCCGGGCTTAAGCGGCTTTGAAACCGCCGAGCGGATCAGAACGAACACGCGGTTGATAAACGTACCCATCGTGATGGCAACAGGGTTGGATGATGAGGCGTCCATTGAGCGTGCATTTATTGTCGGTGCTAATGACTATGTAACCAAGCCGATCAACTGGCAGGTGCTGAAGAAAAGAATGCATTCCCTGATCAAGCAAGCGGACGTGCAGGCACGATCCGGTACGGCCAATGCCGAGATTGATTTTATTCTCGAGCGCGGTGCCAATACCGCGCTGATCCTGGATGGAGAAGGGGTCATACAGTCGATCGACAGGTATAAACCGCTGCCGTCGAGCCTTGATGAATTGCTGAGCCTTGATGCGTGTCTGTTTGACTGCTTACCAGCAGAGTCCAGACCCGGCGCACTGGACGCCTGGCGGATGGGGCGCAGGGCAGAATCGAAAGGTACTTTTGTAATGGCGCGGCCACAGGGAGATAGAACTTTTGCCGCCGAAGTGTCATTTTTTAAGCGCGAGAGCGGCGACACCCTGTGTCTGATCAGGGACTTTACCGACAGTTATATCGCCGAGCAAAAGATCTATACCCTGGCCAATTTTGACAAGGTCACCGGGCAGGTTACCAGCACCCTGTTCGTTGAACAGACCGCCGCCGCTCTGGAGAGAGATCTGGTACAAAAGTGCGAGACCTGCATTTGCCGGATAGCCGTCGAAAACTACAGTGCACTTTATGATCAGCTGGATCGACAGGGCATGCAGACCGTCGCCAAGTCGATCGTACAACGCATCGATATGGCGTTTGCGGAGGGCTGCGACTGGGGGCTTGAAAACCAGTTGCAGCATCCGTTGATCGGCAGGCTTTCTGACCATGAGTTTGTGGTTTTGTTATCCGCCGTTAAAGATCCGCAGTTGATAGAATCTAAGGTTCAGACGCTGGCGCAAGGCTTGCTGGAACCGTTCACGGTGAATGGCTACAAGGTCGCTGTGCGCACAAAGGTGGGCTTCTCAGGCAGCGCTGAAGGTGGTCATGATGCGCAGACGCTGATCGAAAGTGCTCGTTTTGCCTGCTTGGAAGAACCGGGTAATGAACGAGGAGGACTGGTCAGAAGCTTCTCGCCGAAAGTACGCGAGCGTGTTGCGCACCGAACTCAGATCGAACAGCTGTTGCGACGCGATCTGGAGCGGGACAGGCTGCATATGCACTACCAGCCGAAGGTCAGCGCACAGGATCTGAAGCTGGTAGGAATGGAAGCGTTGATTCGCTGGGATAACCAGGAGCACGGTGCTATCTCGCCAGCTCAGTTTATTCCTTTGGCCGAACGCGTGGGGTTGATTGAGCCGCTGAGCGAGTTTGTCATCGACGCGGTGCTAAATCAGTCGGCTGAGTGGATCAACGCCGGTGAAGTTGCCGTGCCAGTTGCGATTAACTTACCGGGCTCACTTTTAACACGCCACGGCATTGTGGATGCATTGCTGCAGGCGATTTCTAAGCGGGGGCTGATGCCGGCACAATTGGAAATAGAGGTGACAGAAGGGGTGATGGTGGAGCGGGGCAGTCTGGCGATCGCGCATCTGCGTCAAATGCGTGAAATGGGTATACGGATTGCGATCGATGATTTCGGCACCGGTTACTCCTCCTTGAGTTATCTGCGCGATCTTCCCGTTGATACTCTTAAAATCGACAGAAGTTTCGTCAGCAACCTGCACCAGGACAACACCGCACTGGCTATTGCCCGTGCCATCGTATCGGTCGGACACGATATCGGTTTGCAAGTGGTCGCCGAAGGGGTTGAAAACGCCCTGCAGCTGGCGCGGTTGCGCGAGATCGGTTGCGATGTGATTCAAGGCTACTACACAGGGCGGCCTGTGTCTGCTGAAGGATTTTTCGACGCTTTGAACTCTACGGATGTCTTAGGCTCAGCCGCTGATATTCGGGCTTGTGGTTAACAACTTGTTGGTTAAAACGTAGCGTTTAATGCTGGCGGGGGATGCTTTGAGCCGTAGACGGAAGAAACAGGCCTGATTGTCGTCGTGGTTGCCGATCACGATTCACTCAGGCTGGGCTGTCTTGCGAGTCTTCCTGGTCCCTGTCAATCTGCTGGCAATGTGCGAGCAATCCCTGTGTCGAACCGTCGA
>JBFGYY010000497.1:0-2819 GCA_041587095.1 Motiliproteus sp.
TTTCGCATCAGCTCAGAAACATCCTTATTACTCTTGGCGCGCCCGGTTATGCTGATCGTATCCGTTGCACGATTCAGCGAGCTGTAATACAACTCCTCCGGCAGCACGCGAACCAGCTCATCAAATATCCGCACGATCACCGGCCGGTTCCCCTGCAACTCCTGAATGGCTTGCAAACGTTCCAGCAACCGGCTGCGCTTCTCTTTCAACTCTTTGATTTCGGCAATCTTGGAATCCAGCGCCGACATCTCCTGGCGCAGGTAATCATTACGCCCAATCTGCTTATCGGTCTGGGCTTGAATATAAAAGCCGATACCCCACACGATGGCGCCAGCGACAAGCGCAACTGCGACGGTGGTGGTAACAAAGGTCTGCTGACGCTCTTTGCGCCGATCTTCGCGCCAGGGCCTAAGGTTAATTAATGTATTCATATCAGGCCACGTAGCTCCTCAAAGCCAACCCGCAGGTCAACACCAATGAACTGGCGTCAGCGTCGAATTTAGCACGGTTGATTTTGGAGTCCACCTGCATTCCGCGAAAAGGGTCGGCGGCATGGGTTCTGATTCCCAGCTCCTCCTCGACCACATGCGACAGGCTCGCTATCCCGGCGACCCCCCCCATCAGCAGCAACACTTCGATCTCGCCATGGGTTCCCGATGAATAGTAAAACTGCAGGGCACGGGAGATCTGCTGTGCCACGCTGTGACGGAAAGGTTCTATATAGTTAGTAACAAGATCTTCAGGAAGGACATCCTGCTTTTTCATCCGTTCGATCTCATCCACGGACAGTTCCGATGCCTGGCTCAGACTGTAGGTCAGCTCATTACCGCCAAACGCCTGCTCGCGACTATAAACCACGCGCCCCTCTTCAAGGACATACAGCGTCATACTACTGGCACCAATATCCACCATGCCGACAGTACGCCCACCCAGATCGTGTATGTCACCCAGAACCGTGCAGACTCGCTCCAGCGCATAAGTGTCGACGTCAATAACCTCGCAGATCAGGCCGGCGCCACTCACGGCATCTTCCCGGGACTGGACGCTGTCTTGACGACAGGCAACCAGCAGAACATCATTCAGCTCTTCGCTGGTAGGGGACTCACCCTGAATTTGAAAATCGATGGAAACTTCGTCCAGGGGATAAGGGATAAACTGATCGGCTTCGACCTTGATCTGCTCTTCCAGCTCATCTTCGAGAAATGACTTGCTGAACTCGAGGGTCTTTACGATAACAACCGAGGCGGGCACAGAGGTAATGGCGGCCTTGATGCGGGTTCCGGATAGCTTGGCAGCTTTTTCCAGAGCTTCTGCCACCACCGGGACATCCTGTACGTTGTTATCAATCACAGCCCCTTCGGGAAGATGAACAATCGCATAGGAGTCAACCCGAAATCCGTTTCCGTGCTGACTCAACCCCAACAGCTTGACAAAGGAGGATCCTATATCAATCCCCAGCATCGATTTGGGCTTGGCTTGAAAAAGGCTGATCACCGCATATTCCTTAAAACAGTGGTTTTTACCTGAAGGGTTATATCAAATTCGCGCTAGTATAAGATAAAACCGACCAGATTCGTATTCTCCATCATAAATGGCATTATTATATATCGCCGGATTAACGCAAGGCTTTAGCTAGTATGAACAAAATCAAAGCATTATTCAGCTTTCTTGTTAAATTAGGTCTTATCGGCGTTTTATTGGCCGCCTTAGGCGCCACGGGGATTTATTATTACCTCAAGCCAGACCTGCCCAACGTTCAGCAATTGCGTGAAATTCGTCTGCAAACGCCGCTGCGCCTCTACAGTGAAGATGGCAAACTAATCTCGGAGTTCGGTGAAAAACGACGCTCACCCATTCAGTTTGATGCGATCCCCGCTACATTTGTCAATGCACTGCTTGCCGCTGAAGATAACCGCTTTTACCAGCATATTGGCGTCGATTTCAAAGGACTTGCCCGCGCGGCCTTCCAGCTGATCAGTACCGGTCGCATCCAGACCGGCGGCAGTACCATTACCATGCAGGTGGCCAAAAACTATTTTCTCACCCGCGCCCGTACGTTCACCCGTAAATTCAGTGAAATTTTACTCGCCCTGCAAATTGAACAGGAGATGAGTAAAAACGAGATCTTTGAGCTCTACGTGAACAAAATTTACCTCGGCCACCGCGCCTACGGTATACAGGCAGCGGCCAACGTCTACTACGGCCGCGATATCAACCAATTAACCACTGCCGAGCTGGCCATGATTGCCGGCTTGCCCAAAGCACCTTCCGCCAACAACCCCTTAAGCAACCCGAGCCGGGCCAAAACGCGCCGGGACTGGATCCTGTCTCGTATGCTGGAACTGGGGTACATCGATCAACCTCATTACGACGAACAGGTCGCCAGCCCTCTCACCGCGACCTTCCACGGCACTGATATTGAGTTAACGGCACCTTACGTCGCAGAAATAGCGCGTGCAGAACTGCTCGAGCGTTTTGGTGAACGAATCTACACCGATGGTTTTACCGCGACCGTCACCATTAATAGCGCAGCCCAGGAGGCGGCTAACCTTGCCGTTACCGAAGGGCTGCTCGCTTACGACCGTCGCCACGGTTATCGCGGCCCCCACGGCACCCTGCCTCTGGAGTCCGATCTGGAACTGCTGCGCGCTAAAATCGCAGACCAGCCCGCCATCGGTGACCTGCAGCCCGCACTGGTTCTCTCCCTTGAGGAACAAAGTGCAATGCTGCTCACGCGCGAAGGCGAGGAGCTGACGCTCCCCTGGACCGGGTTGTCATGGGCCAGCACCTACATTGATGAAAATACCAAAGGACCAAAA
>JBFGYY010000498.1:0-2814 GCA_041587095.1 Motiliproteus sp.
GGGACACACGCGCAAGAAAATAATTTTGCCAAGCGACAATAAAGAAGAGGAGGCGCCATAACCGCCTACAGCAGGGGGTTAATGGCAAAATAAGCGAAGCAGCGAGCAAAAGAAGCCGCCAGCAGATGTTCGTGATCCGCGCTCACACACAGATTAATTTTATTCACCAATAGACAGAAAAAAGGTCATTTGAAGTATCCGGAGGCGGGGGCTACTCTACTTTCGTAGCAACCCACCTTTCTGGAGAACGACCGTGAACAACACCAACCTGTCTACCTTAGAGATTGCCCGTCGCCGCGGCTGTACCGACGTCGTCAAATTAGCCGAAATTGAACGTGCGGAGTATCTGTCCGGCCTGGTTCACGATCTGTGCAGCTGGACTTTTCGCAAATTAACCAAGCTAGGTCACGGCATCAGCGTACGGCTTGTTCGCCACGCGCACTAAACGAGCCAATTTTTTCGTACCCTGGGGCAGGGAAATAATAACAACGCCCAGATTCCTTTCTCGTTCCACCCTGTAC
The DNA here is from genome assembly GCA_041587095.1 of Motiliproteus sp. Taxonomy (GTDB): domain Bacteria; phylum Pseudomonadota; class Gammaproteobacteria; order Pseudomonadales; family Balneatricaceae; genus Motiliproteus. The sequence continues at coordinate 522 of JBFGYY010000498.1, forward strand.
CGAAGCCTGATTAGCCGCTTCCTTTTATGCACGGCGCTTTGATGATCTCTGAGACGTTATCCAGATGGCAGCCGGGGTCGGCAGCTAGTTGCAATCACTGCAAAAAAACGCTCCCTACCGACTTATCTCCGCAGTAATTGCAACGCCGATTCGCACCGTTTGACGCTGAAAATGGTCGAGCACCCGAGCTTTGATTGAAAAGATGGGCATTAGCGCGTCGACACGGCGTAATGGCGGGCAACGCGGCAACGCAACCCTGTCGCCCGAGCCCAGAACGGTGAGCGGAAAACGGAAAACGGAAAACGATATGTTTCCACGCTCGGGATAGAGCATTGGTCAGGATATCCGCTATCAAATGTGCCGCCGCATTCCTGCTATGGATCTTTCAGCCCGGCGTACACGTTCAACCAATGGGGCTGCCAGATCAATACTGAACCAAAGGCGTCAAATAATCAGACAGAGGACTGAGCTCCCCAAGCTCGGTGGCAGCGGCCAGCAAGGCCGGCACGAAAGACGATAACGTGGCTTCAGGCAAGCGCGCCGTTGGCCCTCCCACGCTCAGAACGCCAATGACCTGACCACTTTTCGGCTTGCGTACAACGGTGGCCACCGCCGACATGCCTGGAGCTGACACATCGACAACCTGACTGTAACCCTGTTTTCTTGCCGCGTGCAGATACGCAAGAATATCCGGGTAATTGTGCGGCACCCGGGGGCCTCGTTCATCCAGTTGACTCAAGCCTTGCCGTGCGATCAGCGCAACCGCCTGTTCGTCGGACAATGACGCTAACCAGGCGTAACCGGTCGCCGTACAAAACAGATCGACTTCTTGCCCATTTTGCGGGTCATAACGCAACCCGCTGCGAGCCCCTTGCGCCTTGGCGACAAAGATCAGCCGCTCACCGTCAACCACTGCCAAACGAACTAGCTCGCTGCTTAGGGTCGCCAAGCCATTGAGCAGAGGCTGGGCGACATCAACCATGCCGCTTGCCGCCAGATGCTTAAACCCCAGGGAACTGAGTTTAAGGGTAAGAACATAACGCCCGCTATCACTGTCCTGAGCGACGTAACCTTGCTCAATCAGTTCGGCCATGAGTCGGTGCGCGCCGCTCTTGGGCATCCCTACCCGATCGGCTATCAGCTGCAACGTCGCCCCCTGCGCATGACACGCCAGAAAATCCAGCGCACCCAACGCCCGTGTCAACAGACTGCCGGCCATCACTACCTCCCGATAACGGATAAAATCCGATGGATTCTGCCTCATATCGTCCTGAGGTGCAAAATAGCCGTGCATGGATATCAAGTTCGAGGGGCGTCAAGGGTGACTATGGCGCGCCTGAATAGCAAACAGCGATCCATCTTCACGCAGCGCCTTTAAACCGCGATTCAGTGCAGCAATTTTATGCGCCGCATCGGGGTCAGTTTTAGGCAATGCCACATAGTAATGGTTAATCGATAAGGCAGGGCGCAAGGCTTCGATGTCGTCTATCTGCTCAGGGTGCTTTTCATGCAGAAGCTGATAGATAACGCCCTTCTGATCGACAATCAGATCGAGACGGCCGGCAAGCAACATATCAATCTGCAGCTCCACGTTGCTGATAGCCTGCTTGTCTAAATAACCCGCACGATCAAATTCCGGGGTATATGCGCCGCCGTTCACGACGCCAATGCGATAAGGCTTAAGATCCTGCAACGTGCGGTATTTGAGACCTCTCCCCTTACGCTGGAAAAACACTAATTCGGTCTTGCCAATCGGGTCAGAGTAATGGAGCCGTTCGGCACGCTCGCCACTGTAGTAAACACCCAGCACCCCCGTCGATTCGCTGGCCAGGGCCGTTGCCAGTGCGCGCTTCCAGGGCATAAACCGAATGTCGGCAGCATAGCCCTCCTTGCGCCAGGCCTCCTGGACGATAGGAATCAGGTAACCACCCTGCTTTTGTTCATCAGTCAACAGCGACACCACGTCCGCTGAAAGCGCAGATGCAGAGCCAACCAGCAGCAGGCCAGCTAACAGCGCCGTTGTTTTCATACGAAATGCCACAATCCATCGCCCTCACCGCTACGCCACTCTTCAGGAGTTTAGTGTACAGGCCGGCATCTGCACATATCAGGCAACACCTAGCGTTGCTGTTTTGTCTGCGCCGCACGCCGAAATACCGCCAGAATACCACCGACGATGATAACGGCGATGCCTATACAGGCCTCCAGGGTGAGGATTTCACCCCAGATCAGCACACCAAAAATCATCGTGAATATAACGGTACTGTAAGCAAAACAACCGACGGTCAGTGTA
>JBFGYY010000499.1:0-2812 GCA_041587095.1 Motiliproteus sp.
TCCATGGGCATGGTGGTGAGCTTTTACGATGTTGTCACCAAACTGCCGATCGGTAACGCCTCTCAGGTCGCGAGCCTCGACGAGCTGCTGGCCAACAGTGACGTCGTGACCTTGCATGTGCCGGAAACCGCCGCCACCAAGGAGATGATCGGCGAAGCGCAGCTGGCGCAAATGAAGGAAGGCAGCATTCTGATCAACGCCGCGCGCGGCACCGTGGTGGATATCGACGCATTGTGCGCAACGCTCAAGAGCGGCAAATTGCTGGGGGCGGCGATCGACGTCTTCCCGGTAGAACCACGCTCCAACAAGGACGAGTTTATCTCGCCGTTGCGTGAGTTCGATAATGTGATTCTGACCCCCCATGTGGGCGGCAGCACGATGGAAGCGCAGGAGAATATCGGTGTTGAAGTCGCCGAGAAGCTGGTCAAGTACAGCGATAACGGTACGTCGATCACCTCGGTCAACTTCCCCGAAGTGGCCCTGCCTTCGCACCCCGGCAAGCACCGTCTGCTGCACATCCACAAGAATATCCCGGGCGTGCTGAGCAGCATCAACAGCGTGTTGTCCGATAACGGCATCAACATCTCCGGTCAGTACCTGCAGACCAACGACAAGGTTGGTTATGTGGTTGTTGACGTCGATGCGGAATACAGTGATCTGGCCCTGCAGAAGCTGCAGTCGGTCAGCGGCACCATCCGCTGCCGGGTATTGTTCTGATACAGCGCCTGAGGGGCTGTTGAGCGGGATGCTGAGCTAGATATTGAGTATCATCTTGCATCTAAACGGGGCTTCGGCCCCGTTTTTTGTGCCCTGTAAGGAGGGGGAGAAGTAGTCTTCCGTATCAACAGAGCCGCGTGCAGGGCCCTATCAGTCACTTCCAACCCGCTCCTTCGCGAGTCGCTGACTTATGCTTTGCGTGTACTCCACCACAGCCAGCCACATCCGCTGATGCCGGCCAGTAGTGAGGCGGTCAGAATACCGGTTTTCGCATACACCTGCAGATCGGGTTGGTGCAGATAAGCCAGATCACCGATAAAGATAGCCATCGTGAAACCGATCCCACCGAGCAGCCCGACCCCGGCAATATGCCGGAAATTAGCGCCCTCGGGCAGCACGCCGAGGCCAAGCTTGACCGCCAGCCAGCTGAAGCCGAAGATCCCGACAAATTTCCCCAGCAGCAGGCCCGCAATGACACTCAGTGTGACCGGGTGCTGGAACGCCTGGCCGAGGGACGCCATGTCCAGGGGCACGCCCGCGTTGGCCAGAGCAAAAACAGGGATAATCAGCAAGGCTACCGGCAGGTGAAGCTGGTGCTCGAGCCGTTGCAGCGGTGCCTGAACCTGAGCGATGCCGCCTTCGAGACTTTGTGTCAGGCTGCGCAGCTGATCGTTGGTGAGAATATTGTTGTCTTGGCGGTGAGCCGCATCGAACTGGCGCATCATTTGCTGCACCGAGTGCGAGAAGCGACGCGGGTCATATTTGGGTAAGGCGGGAATCGTAAACGCTGTCAGCACGCCGGCGATGGTTGCGTGTACCCCCGAGGATAACATCGCCAGCCAGAGCCCTCCTCCGGCCAGGAAATAGGGTAGTGTCTTGCGAACACCGCCCCGGTTCAGCGCGATCAGGATACTCAGCAGGCCCGCCGCCCAGGTAAGGGCTACTCCGTTAATCTGCTCGGTATAAAAAACAGCGATGACCAGTACGGCACCCAGGTCATCGGCGATTGCCAGCGCGATCAGAAAGGTGATCAGGGTTTTGGGAATCCTGCTGCCCAGTAAAACCAGCACGCCGATTGCGAAGGCGATATCCGTGGCCATCGGAATGCCCCAGCCTCTCTGCGCGTCATCACCGGGGCTGAACGTTATAAATACCAGTGCCGGTACCACCATGCCACCAATGGCGGCCACGATCGGCAGAACCGCATTGCGCAACTCCGCCAGCTCTCCCACCAGTACTTCGCGCTTGAGTTCCAGGCCCACGACAAAGAAAAACAGCGCCATCAAGCCGTCATTGATCCAGTGCTGGAGTGAACTCTCGACTTCCCAACCACCAAAGCCGATGGACAAGGGGGTATGGATCAGATGTTGGTAACTTTCAGACCAGGCGCTGTTGGCGATCACCAGAGCGATGACCGCACAGAGCATCAGCAGCATGCCACTGGTGGTCTGTCGATGAATAAATTCATCCAGGGGCGTCAGAACCCGGTCAAATGAACGTTCCCACGGGGCGTTGAATTCCCGTCCCGGTTTCATGATACCGGCCAGGGGGCAGGCGGGTTTCGCCGCGGTTGATTTTTCTGGTTCGGAAACAGATATGGTCAAAGTACCCACCTCTAAGACGAAAATCCAAGCTACAGGGCCCGCTTAGGGCCTTGGATTACTCGTTAGGTTATGACTGATCACTGCAAGGTCTATCACTTACCTGGACCGGCGTCGGCACTTAAACCCGACAAACCAGGTAGGGCTTGCAGTACACGGGCAAGTGCTAAGCAAATTGTGGGCCAGCACCCGGATAACAGGGCTTTTGACTACACACAAAGTCTAATGCCGGTGGTTCAGGGGGATAACTGTGCCGCGTTTGAGCCGCTTTGGTGCAGGGTGTTGGGGAGTGCGTCAGCTTAGTGCGCCCGAACGCCGAACGCCGAACGCCGGATGCTACTGATGTCTGCAAAGGCGCAAAGGCGCAAAGGCCTAGTGATGAAGTGGTGTAGTGGCGCAAGAGCGCAAGCCTGAGCATAAATGGGCCGTTTGATATGCACAGTTTGATATGCACAGTTTGATATGCACAGAGTGGCAGCAATTGAGACTTTTCA
>JBFGYY010000500.1:0-2801 GCA_041587095.1 Motiliproteus sp.
ATGCGGGATATGGCGGAACGTTACCCGGATCGGGTTATAATTTTCGATTCGCCACCGTTGCTGATGACCTCAGAGGCCAGTGTGCTGGCCAATCATATGGGCCAGATCATGTTTGTGGTGGCAGCCGAGGAATCAGCCCATGAGGCCGCAAAAGAAGCCTTGGGGCAACTGGGCAAGGACAAGATTGTTGGCCTGGTATTAAACAAGGCCCGTGCGAACCCGTTCCTCGGCCAGGGCTACGGTTATGGCTATAGATACGGATACGGGTACGGATACGGCTATGGAGACGGTGTACGCAAAGTTGCCAAAAAAACCGAGACTACGGCCGAACAGGATTGAGCGCTTGTCATTGAAAAGAATTTCCAAATTAATCCATCCGACGGCCTGTAGTGTCCTATTGGCTGCAGGCACTTGCCCTGCTGGGGCAGCGTGGGAGGCTACCGCTGACGTCAGTGTCGCTGAAACCTACACCGACAATCGCTGTTTGAGTGAAAGTGACGAGAAAGGAGAATGGATTACGTCGTTGACGCCTCAGGCGGCTTTGCAGGGTGAGAGCGCGCGAGCCTCACTAAGCCTGCAGGCATCGGTGGAGATGAACTCCCAGAACAACAAGCGCGGCGAATGCTCCTCATCCCGATTTGGCGATGATGGAAACAACGATCGAGTCAATCCACGGCTGAGCGCCAATGGCAGCCTGGAGGTGATCCGGCAGATGTTTTTTATTGATGCCAGTGCATCTGCCAGGCAAAACGCCATTGATTCGTTTTCCAGCTTTAGTGACAGTAATCTCAGTGCTCGTGGCAATCGCAATACCACTTACAGTTACAGCGTCTCGCCTTATTTCGTTTCTCGAATCAAGGATATTGCCAGTGTTAACCTCCGTACGAGTTACAGCGTACAGTCCAACAGTGCTCGGGAGGTAGATGATAGCATTAGGGAGTCTGCCAACCTATCCATTCAGGGAATCTCGGATTCGCGCCTGAGTTGGGGCCTGAATGGCAATTACAGTCGCGAGGATTACGACGAGTCGCGATTACAGCCAGGCGAGGAAAGTGAGCTGGCGTCGGCGTCGGCTACCCTCGGATACCAAATCAGCCGTAAATGGCAGTTAAATATGACGGCTGGTGAAGATTTCAATGATTTTTCGACGATAAGCAATGATATAGAGGGCGGCTATTGGGATGTAGGGATTAATTGGACTCCCAGTCCTCGCACCAGTGTGAAGATGGGTTATGGTGACCGCTTCTTTGGCGACAGTCATCGGCTGTCGATTGAGCACAGCCATCGCCGCAGTCAATTCAATCTGAGTTACAACAAATCTGTTACTTCCAGTCGCGAGTTGCGCGAGCAGGACGTATTTATTCCCTTGGTTGACGCAGATGGGAATCAGCTATCTGTTGACGGTTTGCCCGTATTTCTAGCATCCACTGAGACTACTCTTACTCGCAGTCCGATCCTGGAAGAGCGTTTTCAGGCGAGTTATCGGTTAGCGGGGCGGCGTACCACAGTCGGCTTTAACGTGTCGGTTTCAGACCAGAGTCGCCTTGAAGACGAACTAAATTCCAGGTTTATAACTTACGATATCAACGCCGGGCGCAATCTGGCGCGCAATGTTAATTTGAACGGTCGTATAAGCTTTGAGGAGCAGCAGGCCGATAAAGCCTCCATTTTGGGAAATAACTCTGATACATGGCGCTATAATTTGGGGTTGTCGAAGGGGCTTGGTGTCAACACCAATCTCGCGGTTAATTTCACCCATACGAATAGAGAATCAGAAGATGGTGGTGAGGTATACAAGGAGAACCGCATTGTGGTGAGCTTGACGATGAATTTGAAGTAGTGATTGGATCAAGACGTAATGTACACTGCAAACGCACAACAATGCTACCGCCCATGAAGACCCTACTTTGCGTAGTCGGCGCTCGCCCCAACTTTATGAAAATAGCGCCTATCATGCGCGCGCTAAAAAATCCGATATACCGCATCAACGCCAAGTTGTTACACACCGGCCAGCACTATGATGCCGATATGAAAACCTCATTTTTCGACCAGTTGGCGATCCCAGAGCCCGATATCGACCTTGGAGTGGGTTCCGGTTCTCATGCGGTGCAAACCGCTGACATTATGAAGCGCTTCGAGCCTATATTGGACGAATTACTTCCCGACGCCGTGCTGGTAGTCGGTGATGTCAACTCCACTATTGCCTGTGCGCTGGTGGCAGTGAAAAAAAATATCCCCGTGGTACATGTGGAGTCTGGCCTGCGCAGCAACGACCGCAGTATGCCGGAGGAGATCAACCGCATCCTCACCGACCAGCTATCCGATATTCTGTTTACCACTGAACGCTGCGCACTGACCAACCTGACCCGTGAAGGTATCAGTGCCAACAAAGTATGCTTTGTCGGTAATGTCATGATTGACACGCTGCGGCATAATTTGCCTCGTGCTGCTGCGGTGGCAACCACCCTCGGTCCATATGCCAATGAGGATCAGTTGCAGGCGGTGGTCGAAGGTTACGGTTTGATGACGTTGCACCGCCCCTCCAACGTAGATGACCCGGCAGCATTGGCCCGGCTGCTGGGTGTGTTGAGTGAAATAAGCCAGCGGCTGCCGTTAGTGTTTCCTGTGCACCCGCGAACTCGTAATAAAATCGCCGAGGCGGGGCTGGAGCAAAGCCTCAAGGACAACGGGGTTATCCTGTTGCCACCTATGGGATACCTGGAAATGCTCGGCCTTATGCGAGACGCGAAAGTCGTCCTGACTGATTCCGGTGGTATCCAGGAGGAAACAACCGCCCTTGG
>JBFGYY010000501.1:0-2788 GCA_041587095.1 Motiliproteus sp.
AACAAACAGAAAATTCGCTGCCGAGGGTAGCACCTCAAAACCCAATTGATTCAGGGCTTGCTCCAGCCATTCTCTGCTGGCGATAATTTTTTGCCGTGTCTGCTCAAAATACCCGCTATCGGCCATGGCCGCAGCGGCTCCCCGCAGCGCAGGCCGATCAAGAGGATAGGAATTGAAACTGTTTTTCACCCGCTCCAAACCTTCGATCAGTTGCGCATTGCCCATGGCAAAGCCGATACGCAACCCTGCCAGTGACCGCGATTTAGACAGGGTCTGGATAACCACTAAATTTGCGTATTGGCCGACCAGTTTGACCGCGCTTTCTCCGCCGAAATCGATATAAGCCTCATCAACCACCACCACGGAATCCGGATTGCTCTTCAACAGTTGCTCGATGGCGTCCAGCGCTAACAAGCGCCCTGTCGGCGCATTCGGATTCGGAAAAATGATGCCGCCATTGGGTTGCCGGTAATCCTGCAGATCAATTTCAAACGACTCAGTTAACGGTATCTGGCGAAAATCGACCTCGTACAAACCGCAATAAACCGGATAAAAACTATAGGTAATGTCGGGATAGAGAATGGGCGCATCGTGATTCAAAAGCCCCTGAAACACATGTGCCAACACTTCATCCGAACCATTGCCGACGAAAACCTGATCGGTCTGTAAGCCGTAGTAATCAGCCACGGCCTGTTTCAGGCAGTCACCGTTTGGATCCGGATACAGGCGCAGGCTATCACTGATCTCCTCCTGCATTGCTTGCAGCGCCTGCGGTGAGGGGCCATAAGGATTTTCATTGGTGTTCAGCTTGATAAGCTTCGCCACTTTAGGCTGTTCTCCCGGCACATAAGGAGTCAATTTGTGAACAATAGGCGACCAGAAACGGCTCATAGACAGGCTTTCCAGGGTTTAGGTTTGGTCAAATGCATCCGGTGTCAGCGCCACAACTTTCACCATTACAGTGGCAAAGCAAAAATTGATGAACGGCGCGCAACATTTAATATGGGGCGCTTAACAACAGAAAAAAGGATTATATCGCTGCAACAAGAATTCGGCAGGCGTTTTTTAATAAAAGACCGTATTAATTACTACCGGGACGGGCGCAGTCATGTCCGTAGACGCACAACTATCGCAGCACCTCCCGGCGCTGCGTTTGAATCCGGCCAGGAGCCTGGCCGGATATTCTGAAGATCAGGCAAACGCTTTCTCAAGCGGAGGAACAACCTGCTTTTTACGGCTCAACACACCATCGATCCACATCTTGCCATCGACCAGTTTGGCATCGAAGGCGCGCTCGATGGTTGCTGCGTCATCGCTGATGACCAGCATTTCAGAACCTTCCTTCATGATATCGGTCAGCAACAGAATCAGAGTGTGGCAGCCATCTTCCTGTTTCAGCGCCGCAATATCCGCCGCCAGCTCGCCCTTGATCTTATCGAAAATAGCCAGATCAACCACTTCAAGCTGGCCGATGCCGACTTTGCTGCCACTCATATCGAAACATTTGTAGTCGCGCTTAACCAGATCACGGATCGGTGTTCCTTCTACCTGTGACTTGACCTTGAACATCTCAACGCCATGCTGTCTGTAATCTTCAATGCCGGCAATTTTTGCCAGGGCTTCGACCGCGGCGATATCCCGATCGGTGCAGGTCGGCGATTTAAACACCACGGTATCGCTGAGAATGGCACTCATCATGATACCGGCGATGTTGGCCGGGATCTCGACATTATAAAAATCGTACATCTCTTTAATAATGGTATTGCTGCAACCCACCGGACGAATCCAGCACTCCAAAGGTGCTCCGGTGGTGATATCGCCCAATTTGTGATGATCAACAATTCCCAGAATGGTCGCTTCTTTCAGGTCATCGGGGCTCTGACCACGGTCCGAGTGATCGACGATGTACACATTTTCACCGGCAAAACTGGTTTTCAGGGCGGGAGCTTCCAGACCAAATTTGTCCAGGATATACGCACTCTCCGGGTTCATCTCACCCAGTCGTACCGGTGTGGCCTGCTCACCAATGGCATTTTTAAGATACGCCAGCGACAACGCGCCGCAGATGGAATCACTATCCGGGATTTTGTGTCCGAAAACATAAGCTGTCATGGTGTTCTCCTGAAAAAAATTGCTGCGCAGTATATCAGATGCTCAGCCAGAGGTGCGCCATACCTTGGTCGATTCCCAATGCGGCTAACCGGCTTTGGCCTAACGGCCTATAGCTGTACATAACTCATGTCAGGGACGTCCTAACCTGACTATCAATAACCATCAGGAATCAAGCCGGTGAAATGCGAACACAACAAATCTTAACTGCTCCGGCTACGAAAAATGTCCTAGGCTTGAAGACAGGCCTGTCCCAATTGAGGAGCGTAGGATGCCAATCGCTGTTGACCCCTCCCCGTGGCGCAAACTGTTCGCGCGTGACAGCTGGCCTGGCGCGGGGCGAACCGAACATCCGACCAGCCCGGACACCACGGCGGTGCACGGCACCTCGACATCTGCCCAGCCCGACCTGTTACTGGAGCTGCTCGCGCCTTTGCGTGAAGTACTGCAAGCCAGCGGTGACAACCCCAGCCCGCAACTGACGCGCGCTATTCAACCTCGGCTTGTTCAGGCCCTGCTCTCTCTTGACCTGCCCGCATGGCGCATTAGCCAGATACTCAGCGATCATAACGACTGGATCTATTGCCGCTGCATCGACGCGGCCCTCAAGGAGATGAAATCTCAGGGCTGGGGCGAACCACCGGTAGATTTTTGTGTGTTAACCCTCGGCTCCGGTGCC
>JBFGYY010000502.1:0-2787 GCA_041587095.1 Motiliproteus sp.
CCACCGGCTGGATCTTGTCAGGGTGAATACCGCGAATTTTAAAACCGATCGTCTGGATGGTCTGTCGAGTGGTGACATCGATGACCGCAACCGTGCCGCCAATTTCAGCACTGGCCCATAAGCGGCTTCCGTCTTTGCTGAATTCGACGTGGCGTGGGCGTTGGTCGATTTCGGTATTATCGATGAGCTGGTGGGTCTGGGTATCGATCCAGTGCAGCATGCTGGTGGTTTCCGAGGTGTTGACCGCGAGTCGTCCATCCGGACTGATTGCGACGCCCTCGGGTTCGACCCCGACATCGATCTGGGCGATGACTCGGCTGGTAACGGTATCCACCACCGTTACCAGAGCGTCATCTTCGTTAGCGATATACAGGTGGCGGTTATCGGGGTGCAACGCAAACTGCTCCGGATCATCGCCGGAAGGCAGCTCCGCGACTATTTTTCCGCTGGCGACATCCATAACCTGCACGGTGTCATCGTCGCTGGCGCAGATATAAAGTTTGCTGAAATCACGGCTGAAGGTGATACCCCGAGGGCGCTGGCCTACGGACAGCGTCTTGACGACGTTCAGGCTTTCAAGATCGATCAGAGACAGGCTGTTGTCCTTTTCATTCGAGACATAGGCGATCGCCCCGAAGGCCTGGGCGCTGGACAGTGCGACGGCTCCCAGTAGTGCCGGCAGCGACCGGGGTGTGCGAGTAGTCTTGCCGTGGCTTCGGGGGGAATTCAACATGGTCTTTCCTCATTCTGCAGAATCTTATTGGCGCTAACAGGGCGCTTGTTGTCGGTGCCTGAACGTTCTTGATTCCGGGTCTATCGGGGCCGGCCTAGCTGACACTGACTTTCCGGTGCATCGTAGCCCAGGGTGTCCAGATCCGAAGTCGGGTGCAGGAACCCCTCCTGGGGAGACTGCGATACCAGCGCTCTGGGGTGAACCAGTGGAATGGGCTGGCGTAACTGGCCGTTCCAGGCGCGGTAGTTGAGTTTTCTGCCTTTAAAGCCTGCCAGGTTAAATTGCGGATCATATAAGCGTTTTTGCAGCGTGTTATTTTCTGGGGCAGCCTTTAGTGTCAGCGCTCGATCGACACTGCGCACTGCGATCCATGCCGCATAATCATGCGCATTCATGCCGCGTCCCGCCTGAGTCATAAACCGGTGCTGCAGCTGAGCGGCGCCCCACTGTTCGACCACCCGGTGCCAGGCGGTGGGGGTTAGGCCCTGCGTACCGACTACCGGTCTGGGTAACCAGGTGTTGTAGAGGATGTACTCGCCGAAATCGCCCAGTTCATCCGCTACCACCACCACATCGTAATCACCGGCTTGGGTAAACAGCGGAACTTCGGCCTGAGCACTGCGACGTAAATCGCTGTTAAAGGTCCAGGTTTTCTCGGCGACAATGCGTCCGCCAAAGCGTTTGGCCGAGCGCCGCAAAGCGTCGGCATAGGCGCGATCATTCTCACGGGTGCCGACAATCAGCAACCAGCGTGACAGTCGCTTGGCGCGTAACCATTGTGCCAGAGCGTCGGTGAGCATGGCGCGGCTGGGCAGCGTGTGTACAACATTGGCCAGACAGGTGTTGTAACGCAGGCTGTCGTCGGCGCTGCCACTGTTGAATATCACCAGTTCCCGGTCGCTGAACCGGTCAGACAGCTGTTTCAGCTCAGCGGCAGGCAGGTTAACTACCAGTGCCTTGAGCCCGTTTCGATACCAGTCCTCTGCCTGGGTGAGTAATTTCTGGAAGTCAGTATCGACGGCTTCAACAAGATTATAAGAAAGCCCCCGGAAGCGCCCGGCCGTGTTGTTTTCTGCCAGTCCCAGACGTGCGCCCTGCAGGCCACTGTCTTCGGGTTCGGGCGTTAAATTAGACAGGAGCGGAGGCTGGGGTAACTTGAGTTCCAGGTAGCCGATACGGGTTGCGTTCGCAGCTTTATCCGCTTTATTGGCAATACCCGCTGTGGCCGGCGTTACGCGTGCAGGCAAAGTTTGCTGGGGACTGGGCCCTGGTGGCGACGTTGCTTCGGCAATAGCCTGATGAGACGCAAGCATCAGTGACAGGATTCCTGCACAGAGAAACGAGCGGTGCCGCGCCTGTTGCCAGCCTGCAGAGGTGGTGGTTTGTGCAACCATCAGCATAAAACATCCTCCGAATTATTATTATTAAAACTCTCTGTCTGAGAGCTACGCCGACGCAAACAGTGGTGTAAACCGGTTTGAAAGGCCGTAGTTGAGCGGGATCGGGTGCTGATTCAATCAGGTTAGCGGGAGGGGCAGCGCTCTGAAATATGCAAAAGGTACCGTTAAATTAGTTCTCTCGTAGCATATGGGAAGCTGTCCGGGTTCGTTTGCCGAAAAGGTGATGCTGGTTCATTGCTGAGTGAACCGGTGAACACGCCTGATTCATCTCGCTTCTATAAGCGTGCGTGTTCTGCGTGTGTGACAGCCAAGTGTGCTACTACCAAGGAACTAATGCCTGAACACCAAAGTGGTCTGGGGACGCTGGACGGTTTTACCTACTATGTGATCAAAGCGATATTGGAAAGGTTTACCCTGTGCTGCATTTCAGTTGACAGCGGTTCAAACAGCTACCGGACTCCGATAAGCGTCAACCATTATAAAAATACCAACGTCAGGTGAGTGTTATGAAAAAAAGCGTATTGACTCGTTCATTGATGGCTGCAGCATTGCTGGCAGGTGCAACCCAGCTCTGGGCCCATGGGGATGTGACGCCGCAGTCTGTGGATACCGCCGGGCTGGAGCCTCTGGGAGAAGAATGGCTGGATGAGAACC
>JBFGYY010000503.1:0-2752 GCA_041587095.1 Motiliproteus sp.
AGCCGTTCAGATACGGCAGATCTCACTGAGGTATATGAAGCAGAAGCAGAAGCAGAAGCAGAAGCAGAAGCAGAAGCAGAAGCAGAAGCAGAAGCAGAAAGTTTGTCGGGCGAATGCTCAGCGGCCAGCACTTTCGCAACGGGAAGCAGCACCGTCATAACGATGGCGCCGATGACAGACAATCCGAGTTTTCGCGGCAGCACGCGCCGCCGGCTAGAGCTGTTCATCCCACTGCAATGCGCCGATTTCGACACGCACCCAGTCAAAGCCGATTTTGCGCGCCACGGACACGGCACCATCCAGGCTTTTGAACTCCCGCTCACCGCCGGTTCGCTGCAGGGTTAATCCCTCTTCTTTACCCTTGGCATCGACGAATCGCAGATTCCAGCCCTTCGCCATAGAGATAGGGACCGCCCGGCAAAGCTCGAAATATCCCGCCCCGTACAGCAAACGCAACTCTCGTTCTTGCATAATCAATATCTATTTTTGATTGCTCAACAAGTAGCAATGAGTTTTTATTCAGGAATTTAAGCTCTTCTTTAACTTATTGAACTTCTCATCCTTTTTATAATTTTCTCAAAGAATTACTAATTTTTATAATTGCTAATCAATTAATCTTAGTCGAAAACTGATCAAATCTTATACTTTTACGATATTTTAAACAAGATTTTAAGTAATCCAAAAGTACTTAAAGATAATCAATATCTATTTTTGACTATGCCTTTTTTACTTTTACACAATCGTAAAACCAGCAATGATGGTCACGGATGCGCATGGCCTAGCGACTCGCTAAACGGTATACTTGCGCATTCTGAATGCCTTGCCGGTACCCGGCATGGCCAACCTTTAGTTTTATGACCGGACGTCCGCAATGGAAAGATTGATCGAATTTGCTACCAATCACTGGGAACTGTTCCTTGCACTGGTAGTAACGCTTGCCGCACTGGTGTTCAACGAGCTGCGCAAAGGGGGCAAGACGGTTTCAACGCACATCGCCACACAGCTGATCAACAAAGACAATGCCGTGCTTCTCGATATTCGTCAGAAGAAAGAGTTCAAAACCGGCTATATCATCGATTCGATCAACATCCCCTACGCCGACCTCGACAAGCGGATGAGCGAGCTGGATAAGTACAAGCAGCGCCCCGTCATCGTGGTTTGCAACCTCGGCCAAACCTCTGGCGGCGCGTTCTCCAAACTGCAGAAAGCCGGCTTCGAAAACGTGGTTCGCCTCAGCGGCGGTATCGCCGAATGGAAAGGTCAGAACCTCCCACTGGTAAAGAAGTAACACTATGAGCCAAGCAATCGTCGTCTACTCATCCGCTTACTGCCCGTACTGCGTTCGGGCCAAGGCTCTGCTGACGCAAAAAGGCGTCAGCTTTGAAGAGATCCGGGTCGATGTGGAACCGATGCGCCGCAAAGAGATGCTCGAACTCAGCGGCGGAGCCCGCACGGTACCGCAGATATTTATCGGCGATATCCATGTTGGCGGCTGCGATGAGCTTATGGCGCTGGAACGCCAGGGTCGCCTCGACCCCTTGCTCGGCAATCGCTGAGCGGCCACCCGAACCCAACTATGCTGAAACAACGTATCTAAGGAAAATAACATGGCAGAGAACGAACAGGCCCAGGTACAGCCGCAATTCGCTATCCAGCGGATCTATCTGAAAGACACCTCTTTCGAGTCACCGAACTCCCCCCAGGCGTTTATCCCTGCCTGGAAACCGGAGGTCAGCATGGACCTGAACAGCAAGACCCGTGCAGTCGGCGAAGACATGTACGAAGTCGTGCTGACGCTGACGGCGACCGCGAAGAACAACGGCGAAACAGCCTTTCTGGTTGAAGTACAGCAAGCCGGCCTGTTCGCCATTAAAGGTCTCGAAGGCCAGCCGCTGCAGCACACGCTGAGCGCCTTCTGCCCGAACATCCTGTTCCCTTATGCCCGGGAAGCGATCGACAATCTCACCACCAAAGGCAGCTTCCCGTCGCTGAATCTGGCCCCGGTCAATTTCGACGCACTGTATGCCGAGCGCATGAACCAGGAAGCAGAGCCTCAGGAAGAAACGCAGGAAGCGGCTCAAACCCACTAAGCCCTGCCGGGTTAAGGCTCACCTCCTGAGCCTTAACCCTCCCTCGCAACTCCGGACGCGACCAAGACCGGCTCCGGCAACGCCCTGCATGTCTCGATTGGCGTTTCTAAACGCAAGAACCTGCCTTAAACTGAATTCACTGCTCCACAGCGAGCGTCACTGCCCCTGAACCTAATAGCCGTTGGTAACCATGTTTCATATCGCGCTTTACGAACCCCGTATGCCACAAAATACCGGCAACCTGATCCGCCTTGCATCCAATAACGGCTGCCATCTGCATCTGATCGAGCCGCTGGGCTTCGACATGGAGGAGAAGAAACTGCGCCGTGCCGCACTGGATTACCGGGATATGGCGCGGGTCACGGTGCACCCGAATTACCCAGCGTTTCTGGACGCGATGGCAGGACGGCGTATTTTTGCCCTGACCACCAAGGGCTCCCGGCCGCACGACGAGCCGCGCTATCAGGAGGGCGATGTGCTGCTGTTCGGCTCAGAGACCAGCGGCCTGCCCGACAGCGTGCGTAACGCCATACCCGAAACCCAGCGAATCCGCATCCCGATGCTGCCTCAGGCCCGCAGCATGAACCTGTCCAATGCCGTCGCCGTCGTGAGTTACGAGGCCTGGCGCCAGACCGGCTTCCACGGCGGGACCTAGTTGTCGC
>JBFGYY010000504.1:0-2749 GCA_041587095.1 Motiliproteus sp.
GGGATCGTAACCAACAAACCACTACGCTTCACACAACCCCTTATCCAAGCACTGGGGCTGGAACAACGCTGCGCCGTCCTGATCTGCCCTGACGATGTCCGGCAGCGCAAACCACATCCCGAAGCATTGCTTCTGGCCTGCAGCAAGCTCGGTGTAAGTCCAGAACAAAGCATTTATGTCGGTGACCACTGCCGCGATATTGAGGCAGGAAGAAGAGCCGGCATGCACACCGTGGCGGCCACTTTTGGCTATATCGCCCCCGGGGAAGACCCAGCGCACTGGCAAAGCAACTCTTATGCAAGCTCATGCGCAGAGTTGCTGGGCTGGCTGCAAAACAGAACGATGCCAACCAGCAACAAGACGCGCTAGCACCACATCAACCCACTTTTTCAATCAAACCACGCTAAGGGCACACCACGCTATGTTTGAATACAACGCACCACAAGACCTTCTTAAAGACCGCGTAATCCTGATCACCGGCGCTGGTGAAGGCATTGGACGTGCGGCAGCGAAGACGATGGCAAGCCATGGTGCAACAGTCATCATTGCAGGCCGAACCACAAAAAAACTCGAAGATCTTTACGATGAAATTGAGCAGTCAGGCGCCCCGCAACCGGCCATCATCCCGATAAACCTTGAAGGCGCACAGCCGCACGATTACGACGAGCTCGCGGCAACCATCGAAAAAGAATTTGGACGTTTAGACGGACTGGTGCACAACGCGGCACAACTCGGGGTATTAACACCCATCGAAAACTACGACCCCAGCATCTGGAATCAGGTGATGCAGGTTAATATCAACGCGCCCTTCATGCTAACCCAGGCGATGATCCCGCTACTACACCTGTCGGAGGATGCCTCCATCCTCTTCACAAGCTCTAGCGTAGGCCGCAAAGGCAGAGCCTACTGGGGGGCTTACAGCGTTTCAAAATTCGCCACCGAGGGCCTGATGCAAACCCTTGCCGACGAACTTGAAGACACATCAAAAATCCGCGTCAATTGCGTGAACCCGGGCGCCACGCGCACCAATATGCGCGCAACGGCCTTCCCTGGTGAAAACCCCTATACCCTCGCTAGCCCTGACGAGATCATGCCAGTTTATCTGTACCTGCTCGGCCCCGATAGCAAAGCGATTAATGGCCAATCGCTGAACGCCCAGGATTAGCAGCAGCCAGAAACAAATGAACCCCTGCACGAGGGGTTCATTGTTAAAACGATAATTCAGCTGGCCTCAACGCCGACGAGCCGCACCTTCGCGACGTGGTGCATGGCGACCACGCAACCGCTTCTCTGCCTGCAAGTCATCCGGGGTTTTAACCGGCACCTTACGCCGTGATAACGCCGCCAGGTCAGTCAAATCGTTCAGCTCTTTCTGCCCCAGCTCAGTCCACTGTCCCATAGATACGCTCTTGGGCAGGAAAATGCAGCCATAACGAACGCGCTTAAGACGGCTGACATCAACGCCCTGAGATTCCCAGAGCCGGCGAACTTCGCGATTACGCCCTTCCATAAGCACGACGTGATACCACTGATTGGTACCACTGCCATCAAAGTGCTGCACATCCGTAAACCGTGCCTTGCCATCTTCCAGCTCGACACCGGATTTGAGGGTTTTGATCATCTCGTCGTTGACCTCACCGTGCACCCGGACTGCATACTCCCGATCGATCTCTTTAGATGGATGCATCAGCGCATTCGCCAGCTCACCGTCATCGGTAAATAACAATAAACCGGATGTATTAATATCCAGACGACCCACAGAAATCCATCGCCCACCCTTTATCTTGGGTAAACGATCAAAGACTGTGGGGCGCCCTTCAGGGTCACTACGGGTGCACACTTCGCCCAACGCCTTGTTATACACAAGCACTCGGCACTGGCGCGCAGTACCGGGATCAAACTTGATCAACCGCCCGTCTACCTGCACCTTGTCTGTTAAGGAGATCCGATCGCCCAATACAGCACGCTGACCATTCACCTGGATACGACCCGCCTCGATCCACCGCTCTATCTCGCGGCGGGAAGCCAGCCCCTGGCGTGCAAGCACCTTCTGAATTTTCTCGTCACTCATTACATCTCTTCTCTGAATATTCGCAGCAAACCGGTAGCACCAAGTCGGAGACACCGACAAGCGATAATCCGAAACGGGAAACAGATCATCCCATCAAAAGCACAGCATAGACCAAGCTAACGCACAGCACTTAGTCTTTCGTGCGCAAAGGGCGCGATAATAACAGCATAGACAGGGTGACTGAATGAAAAATAAAAAAAAGGCGCGATAAACGCGCCTTTTTATGAATTAACACAGACCTTAATCGATCAGGCAATCTTCCTTGCTGCCGCCCTGATTAAAATATTCCTGGAACACCTTTGGCGTACGACCACGACCGGTCCACTTATGAACAACACCCTCTGCGTCACGCAACTGGTATTTTGGCTTAACCGTACCTTTCTTCTTCGGCGCAACACTTTCCATAGACTGCAACAGTTCTGAAATATCGATTCCAGCCGATTCCATTTCACGCTTAATCGCGTCGAGCTTTTCACGCTTTTCCTTTTGCTCTTCCATCACTGCCGCCTCCGCTTCCTTGCGCTCCTCAACCAATTCGGAGATGGACTCAGCCAACTTTTCCATTTCAGCCAAAGTCAGCTCTTTACACACTTTGCGTAAAGAGGTTTTACGCGTCAGCGCATTGATAATATCGGTCATTACTTAACCCCAGATAGCAGGAGATACAACAAAATTGAA
>JBFGYY010000505.1:0-2740 GCA_041587095.1 Motiliproteus sp.
AGCCGGAATGCCTTAACCTGCACATCGTCGACCTGCAGAGCCAATGGCAGCGTTATGTCCGGCAGGCTGATCGGGAAAGGTGACGCAGAACGGGTCGGGGGCGGTTCGGACGCGGGCAGACTGAGAGTGGGCTGCTGCAGCTCCAGGGCTTGTATATGCACGGCACCGTTCATCAGTTCTGCCGGAGACCATGCCAGGTGCAGGCGCATCAGGGCCAGCGTCTGCCCGTCCTGATGGTAATGGATATCCTGCAGCGTCATCCGGTCCAGCAGGGAGCCTTCGACCCGACCGATCTTTAGCTCTCCGGGCGCCAGTTGTTCAGCCCAGCGTACCGCCAGCTGCAGCCCCTGGGTGGTGGTGCCCAGGTAGATCACACCCCCGGTTACCGCGAGCAACAGCAACAGGGCGATCAGTAGCAGGCCGGCCAGTACTTGCTTAAATGCGGCGCGCCAGATCACAGGTCGGGTCCCAGACTAAAATGCACGCGCAGTCCGTCTTTGTCTTTATCGAGGGGAGCGGCGATATCGAGCCGGATCGGACCGATGGGGGAGAACCAGCGGGCGCCGATCCCCACGCCGTTATGCAGATTGATATGGCGGTTTTCAAACGCGCTGCCACTGTCCGCAAACGCGGCAACCCCCCACTTTTCCCCCAGCCGGTAATCGATCTCGACGCTGCCGGTGAGCAGGTAAGGGCCGCCAACCACGGCGTTATCCTGATCCTTTGGCCCCAGACTCTGGTATGCGTAGCCTCTGACGCTGGCGTCGCCGCCGGCAAAGTAGCGCAGCGTGGCGGGAAGCTTGTCGAAATGATCGACAACGGTGACGCCGGCCTCACCGCGTCCGATCAGGCGAATCTTGGGTGACAGGCTGTGCACGCGCTTGGCGCTAAGCGTGGCCTGCACCACATTGGTATCCGAGAGGAGGCGATCGCTGGCGCCGAGTAGCTGGAATGACAGGCGGTGTCCGGAGCGCACATCCAGGCGGTTTTTGGTGCTGACACGGTTGAAACTGATGCGGGGGATCAAAAACTCGCTGCGCTGCTCCTGGCCGGAAAACGAGAAGATTTCCTGCTGCCAGTCCAGTGCCAGAATGCGCTGCCAGCGGCCCTGCTGTTGCTGCCATGAAACGCCCAGCGAACGATTCAGCGCGTCGATACTCTCTGAATTTTCGTCGCTCACACCCAGGCGCACGGCATAACGATCCTGTTGCGGTTTACGCCCCGGGATAGCGTATTCGGCGCTGAAACTGCGCTTGATCTGAGATGCCAGCAGCTGGCTGTTGAATTGATGTCCGCGTTTATTGACCCAGCGCCGGGTCATACCCAGCTTGGCCCGGGGACCGGTGTCCGTGCCGTAGCCGAAGCCGGTCCGGTAGCGGGTGCGTTTATGGGCGTCCAGGGCTATATCGATCGGTACTTCGCTTTCTCCTGCCTGGTCCCAAAGCGGTCTAACCTCGACGCGCTGAAAATAATCGCTGTCGATCAGGGCGGTTTGCAGGTCAAGCAGAACACTGCTTTGCAACGGCTCTCCGCGTTGAAAAGGGACGTAGCGCAGCAGGAAATCCTGGTTCAGCGGGGTATCTGAGAAACGAATATCGCCGACATGGAAGCGGGGGCCGCTGTCGAAGTGCAGGGCGATATCGGCCTGATAACGGGCCAGATCCACCTCCACGCGCCGCTGAATCAAGGCCGCGTGATAGTAGCCACGCTCGGCGGCCAGGGAGTTTAGCTGCTGTTTCAGGGTTTCGTAGTCACGGTGCAGGAAGGGGGCACCTTCGCGCAGGGGCGATTTCTGGATCAGCTGTTTGAAGACAGGATCTCGGGCGGCTTCGCCTGCAAGTTGGATATCCAGCCGGCCAATCGGCAATACCGGGCCCGGGTCGATCAGGTAGCGGGCTTCCAGGCCCTTGTCGCTGTCGACCAGTTGCGCGTTGATAACGGGCTTGTAGTAACCAAAAGGCTGCAGCGCCTTACGAATCTCGGCTACCGCCTTGTTGTGCAGAAAGCGCAGGCGTGTGCGGCTGCTGATGGTTTTTTCGTGCAGGGGCTGGACGCTGAGCAGGGCGCGGATATTAACCTCCTGCTCCGTGCTGACTCCTTGGATGGTCACGATCAGTTTCGCGTCGCTGCCAGCTTCGCCTTTGGCCTGAGCGGCGCTGCTGAGGCCTACGAGCCACAGCAGCGGGATGACACCGATCAAACACCGCCATCTGCGGCCTGGGTGGCGCATCGTCAGATAGCGGCCGGGCTATCAGCTGCATCCGACGTTCGATCAGTGCGTTCAGCGGCGATGCTGCCTTTTGCGTCGCTGGGCTGAATCAGTGCGATCAACCGGTCATCGGGTTGCAGTAAGTCCTGCATCGACGCTTCCCAAACCTGGCAGCGCCCCTTGGCATTGAGCAGGAACAGGGGCAGAGCGCGGCCGTTGTACTCTTGTCTGTAGCGTTCGTAGGTAAATGTTTCTGACAGCGTGGTTGTTTTAAATTGAGCGCCCTGGGCGATGCTGCTGGCCAGTTTGGCGTAGCTGATATCGCCGCCCAACGGTTGGATGAACTGGTGTACCTGTGAGGTCATGCGCCCACTGCCATTATTACCGGCGCTCATGTTGTGATCGGACTGCGCCAGACCAAACCCCTTGTTATTGCCAAACCAGTCCTGGAAGTGCATGGCAACCACGGGGTTTAGTTGACGATAGGGTGATAGTAACAGTACGCGCCCGACACCGTTCAGGTCCAGGTGG
>JBFGYY010000506.1:0-2732 GCA_041587095.1 Motiliproteus sp.
CGGGGGTATTGAAAAACAGGTCCCGCACTTCAACCGTGGTACCGACGGGATGCGCGGCGGGCTGAACCTGCGCCAGCATATCACGCCCTTCACAAGACACCTGCCACGCCGACTTCGCGCCTTGCGTCGCCGACGTCATGGTCAGGCGCGATACAGAACTGATACTGGCGAGGGCCTCGCCACGAAAACCCAGCGTGCCTACGGCCTCAAGATCATCAAGAATTTTGATTTTGCTGGTTGCGTGCCGGCTCAGCGCCAGCGGCAGGTCATCCTGTACGATGCCGCCCCCGGTATCGCGCAAGCGAATCAGCTTGGTGCCGCCCTTTTCGATATCGATTTCAATCTTTTCAGCACCGGCATCCAGACTGTTCTCGAGCAACTCCTTTACCACCGAAGCCGGGCGCTCCACAACCTCACCCGCGGCTATCTGGTTGGCCAGACGCGGCGTTAATAACTCAATACGCTTCATGAAACTTCCAACAATTATGACTCAGGAGGTGGGAACCGGTATTTCCAGCACTTGCCCAACGCGGATTTTATCCGTTTTAAGCCGGTTTACTTTGCGTAACTGCTGCAGGCTGATTCCGTTGCGCTGAGCGATCACCGACAACGAATCGCCCCGTGACACTTTATACCGACTCACTGCGACCTTGCCCCCTCCCTTCTTCCAGGCCAGATAGGTCATGGCCGGTGGTTTGCGGGTAAAATGCAGTTTGATACCATCAAACACCGCCCGGGCCAGTTTTTTCTGGTAACTGCGCGAACGTAACAATTTTGCCTCTCTGGGGTTGGAGATAAAGCCGGTTTCGACCAGTATGGAAGGGATATCAGGCGATTTCAGCACCACAAAACCCGCTTGCTCGACACGGTTTTTATGTAAACGGGCAAAGCGCCCCATATTGGTCAGGACATGATCGGCAACCACCAGACTATCGCTCAGACTGGCGGTCATGGACATATCCAGCAAAACCTCGGCCAACAGATCATCTTTGTCCCCCAGTTTCAGGGTTCCGACGCCACCAATCAGGTCGGTATTATTTTCCGTATCCGCCAACCAGCGGCCCATCTCACTACTGGCACCCCGCTCGGATAAGGCCCATACCGACGCACCGTGGGCGCGCTTGTCGCGAAATGCATCGGCATGAATTGAAACGAACAGATCGGCAGAATTACGGCGCGCCAGACGGGTACGCTTGCGCAGCTCGACATAATAATCGCCGTTGCGAATCAGCACCGGCTTAAACCCTTTCTCTTTTGCGAGCAGCGCGTTCAGCTCCTTCGCGATCGCCATTACCACATCTTTCTCGCGCACACCGCCGGGCCCCAGAGCGCCGGGATCTTCACCACCATGACCGGCATCGATCGCGATAACCACGTCGCGCATGCCGCCGGAGGGGGCCGACTTGGCCGACACAGTTTTTACCGACACCTTTGACTCGATCTCCGCCAAATCGATCACCAGTCGATGACCGTACTGGTCATTGGGCTTCAATGCGAAACTACGCGGCTGCACTTTGCGGTTCAACTCCAGGACAATGCGCAGATCATCTCCCTTGCGCACCCCGCTGCGTACGCGACTCAGCGGACTCCCCTCAAGCTTGAGCTCACTCAGGTCTGCACGCATTCGACTGTCTGGAACATCAATGACGATTCGGGGGGGGCTATCCAGCGGGAACAAGGTATGCTCGACAGGCCCGGACAGATCCAGAACCAGCCGCGTGTTGTCCGGAGCCAGCCAGACCCGCACACTGCCGACCTCAGCCGCACTGAGCGTCAGGCTCACCAGTGTCAGTAGCATCAAAGCTACACTCTTAATTAATAACACCGTTACGCGAATACCCCGTTGTCCGTTTGCGTTGCGGGCCTATTCCTCAGGCCTCTCATTGCTGCAAACCGGCTTCCAGCCGCTGCACGATACGATGCCCCAAGGCAGTAACCGGGTATAAACTAACAGATCGACCGCTATTAAACCTGTCTATTTCAAGACGCAGGTCGGGTTCCGGCAACACCCCTGCGCCCCGCTCCGACCATTCGACCAGACGCAAAGATCGCTCACTGAAATAATCACGGATGCCGACGTATTCCAACTCTTCCGGATCTGCCAACCGGTACAGATCGAAATGATAAACCGAAGCGGCAGCCAGTTCATAGGGTTCAACCAGGGTGTAGGTCGGGCTTTTCACGGCGCCGACATGACCAAAGGCACGCAGCACCCCCCGGCAAAGCGTCGTTTTCCCCATACCCAGATCGCCACCCAGGTAGAGTGTCCCTTCGCCAGCGCTGGCCCTGCCCAACTGCTCACCCAACCGCACCATGGCCGCTTCATCCAGCACATGCAGCACTTTTTCACTCATGACATATCTCCGCAGGGTTAGCAGCCACCCCATTTAACAGTTTTCTGATCGGATCGATGAGATCCATCGCCAACAGGCCGCGTTCACCGTACAGGTTCGCGCAAGCGTCAGCGGCTGAAGCGTGTGCCTGAACGGCTGCCGCGGCGGCAACCTGCAGCGGAAATTGCTGGGCAACCAGCGCTGCAATCACCCCGCCCAGCACATCCCCCATCCCGCCACTGGCCATGCCCGGATTGCCCTGCCGGCATAACAGGGTTTGATCCGCACTGCGGATCAGTGTGCCGGCGCCCTTCAAGACGCAGATGCCGCCGAATAGCTGCTGTATCTGTTCGGCCGCCGCAAAGCGATCGGCCTGAATCCGCGCAGAATCACAGTCGA
>JBFGYY010000507.1:0-2715 GCA_041587095.1 Motiliproteus sp.
GAGATTGCTGTCGGACATCACCTCGGCCGTCGGCGCGCCTGCGGAAACCTGCGCAGCCCCTTGTGTCGTCTCCCTGACCGCCGCGAGCGCATCCTGACGGGCAAACCGATCCGCCAGCGCGGAATCCTGCTGCTCGACTTGCCGCGACAGCGATAAGGCCTGCTCGGATAAACTGACACGGCTGTCCGCCGCCAGCGTCAAACGCTGCGTCTGGCCATCGGCGCGCACGCGAAACAGCTGCAGGGTCTCGCTCTGGGTACGGCTTTGCTGCGCCCGGTGTTCACTGCTGAGTGCGACTTGTGAATCAGTGACTCGCATAATTCATGACCAACCATTGTCTTTGCGTAATAATCCCCAGGGATACCACTCAAAACAGGTTATCGGCCACGCTGTGCGTTTTTTGAACACCACCGGTAATTAAATACAATTCAGGAGCACGCAGCGATGACACAAGCGCATAGCAAGCCAGCCCAACCCGGTAATCTGTTAGCGGCGATTCCCGCGCACCTGCCGGATGAACTGGTCGACGTACTGCTGCAGCACAAAGGCTTGCGAATTGAGCGTATTGTCTCCCGTGGTCACTGCTCAGCCGACGGATTCTGGTACGAGCAGACCGAGCATGAATGGGTGATGCTGCTACAGGGTGAAGCGATTCTGCGCTTCGAAGAGGGAGACAAGCAGGTCAGGCTATCGAGCGGCGATTACCTGAACATAGCGGCCGGATGCAGGCACCGGGTCGAGCAGACCAGCACAGAAACCGAGGCGGTCTGGCTGGCGATTTTCTTTGCGGAGTAATGCGCGCGGCTAACAACCGTTTATGGTGTTAATCAAAGTAGCGGCGTCATAACCCGAAAACGGATAGCCGGCTACCGCACATCGCCATCAGGTGCAGCCGGCGTCGTCGGTCAGAACGTTTCCGACTCACCTTCATCCGATAGCTCTTCGCGCATAAAGCGCTCCACGTAGGCTTGCCCGCGCCGGGTGGCATTGACCAGCCAAAGGCCTGCCAAAGCGCCCGCAGCCAAGACAACAATGCGTAACTCAGGCAGCAACAACGCCAATGCCAGCGTCGTCGGCACAATAACCAGCAGGCCAATTTTGACGCGCTTACCCAGTTTATCCACCAGCGCCTGCGCATCCGCCCGATTGGTGAGGCCGGCTTTTTGTAACGAACGGCACAGTGACTCGTAATCACGCTCGCGCTGCGTTTCCATCCGTCCAAAGGGGTCATTCATATTCATAAGCGTCGTTCTACATCCGTTAATAAGGCGAATCGACTGAATATCAGTCTTACAGAGCGCCAGGTTACTGGGTTATATTCAGGATACCCTTGTCGGCAAGAAATTGCTGCTGCGTTATTCATTAGTCTCATGTCTTTCAAACAACCCCTCGCGACCCTGCTCGCACACCGCCCGTGTCGCAGCATGACGAATACGTCGTTCGGTAGACAGCGCATAGAAACGTTCCCGTACCCGGTCGGTCCTGCCAATTTCCGCCACGCCGTACTGACGTATCACCTCGCTGCGGATCACACTGGGGGCGCTGAACAGGCCGACGCCGCCCTGACCGAAGGTCTTCATCAACGCACTGTCGGCAAACTCCCCCACGATACAGGGCTGGATACGCAGCTCCTCAAACCAGCGCTTAAGCCCCAGATGCACCTGCGTACCCGGCGTGGGCATCAGCATCGGTGCGCCATCCAGACTGGCCGGGAAGTGTTGCCGATACTGTTCCGCCTGCTGCGGCAGACTAAAGAAGCTCGTGTCACTCTCACCCAGCAGATGGCTGTAAGCCTGCACGTGCAAATGACTCTCCAGCGGATGATCGGTCAGGATCAGATCCAGCTTGTGGATCGCCAGATCACCCAATAAAGCTTCATGGGTATTTTCCTGGCAGTTGATCCGGATCGGCTCAGACAATCCCAATGCCGGCTCCAGTAACCGGTAGGCGATCAGTTTGGGCACCACATCGGCAATGCCGACATTAAAGGAGGGCACGCTGGTCCGGTGCTGCCGTTGCAGACTTTGCGCCAGCTCGGAACCGAGCGAAAAGATCTGCTCGGCATATTCCAGCGCCTGCTTACCGGATTCGCTCAGTACCAGGCCGCGTCCTTCACGTATAAACAGCGCGGTGCCGAGACTGTCTTCCAGCAGTTTTAGCTGACCGCTGATGGTTTGCGGGGTCAGATGCAGTTGCTCGCAAGCGGCGCTGATACTGCCGGCCTTTGCCACACACCAGAAATAGCGCAGATGCTTGTAGTTGATATCCACCGGGTCAGGATCCTCCGAACAGCTTTCTTTACTTCGTTTTTTACGAAGTATAACCCTAGTTAATTCGAATTAAACTACCTTGTTTCTCGCCGTAGACTAGCGGTGACGGATCAAGGCACCGGCCTTTTCCGACTGTCACTTTTCTGGATGGAGGTGAGCCATGCGCTCGAATACACCGTTACAATCATCAACCCGTGATCAGGCCATAGCCCTTGAAGGTGATGCACTGAACGGCAACGCCCAATTCGGCAACAGTGCACAGGTCGAAGCGCTCAGCCAGCACAAGGTGTTGCGCAACACCTACATGTTGCTCGCGCTGACCCTGTTGTGCACCGCCGGCACGGCGGCGCTGTCGATGGCACTCGCATTGCCACATCCGGGGCTGCTGATCACGCTCGTCGGCTATTTCGGACTGCTGTTTCTCACGTCGAAGTTCCGCGACAGC
>JBFGYY010000508.1:0-2711 GCA_041587095.1 Motiliproteus sp.
CTCCGGATCAAAATCATGGGACAGGTCATAATCCAGTACCAGCTCGTCCATTATCGACTCCTTCTAGGTCAGTGTATTTCTTGAGTATAAACCAAGCCAACCCGTTCAGGATCAGACTCCAGCATCGCGGTATCACTTCGGCATATATCCTGAAACAGCCACTCGGGGAAGGTGCAGCCGCCCCCTTTTCCTAGTAGAGTGGTCAACTACTAGCAAATACCGCTTACCGACGCCAACCGGCATGCGGCTCCGGGGTGCAATAGCGCTAACAGGTGCCAACGACCTCGGGGACATATCAGGCCCCGTGTCCATCTACCGATTTGCCAATTAACACAGGTCGAGCATGAATGAGTCGCTACACGCTGCATAATGCGATTGACGAAATAGGCCAACAACGCTGGAATCATTTCTGCGGGCTGGGTAATCCGTTTCTGCGCTACGAATATTTCCGCGCGCTGGAGAACAGCGGTTGCACCAGTGCCCGCACGGGCTGGCAGCCAGCGCACCTGACTCTGCAGCATAAGGGTGACATCAGCGGGGTGATACCGCTCTACCTAAAGAACCATTCCCGGGGAGAATATGTCTTCGACTGGAGCTGGGCACAAGCCTGCGAATCAGCGGGCATCGCCTACTACCCCAAACTGGTTTGCGCCGTTCCCTTTACCCCGGCGACCGGTAGCCGCTGGGGGTTACAGGACAATGCAGATCCGGCGCAGATAATCACCGCGTTAGATCAGGCCAGCCATCAGCAACAGGTGCTGTCCTGGCACCTGCTGTTTTGCGACCCGGAGCAGGTTTCGCTATTGCTCGACGCCCCAGCCGCCGCAGGCCTGCTGGAGCGCCACGACTGTCGCTTTCAATGGTGCAATAATGGTTACGCCGATTTCGATGACTTTCTGGCTCGCCTCACCTCGGCTAAACGCAAAAGCATTCGCCGTGAACGGCGCAAAATGCAAGAACAAGGCATCCGCCTGCAGCGCCTGACGGGCGACGCCATCAGCCTTGAGGCACTGGATCATTTTCAGCGCCACTACGACAGGACTTACCACATTCGCGGCCAGCACCCCTACCTTAACCGGCGTTTTTTCGAACAGCTGCACCGCACCCAGTCCGACCAGATGCTGCTGGTCCTGGCCTGGCAGCACGGCCAATGCTGCGGCGCAGCGCTGTTTATGTATGATGCTCACAGCCTCTACGGACGCTGGTGGGGTGGCGATAATGGCCTGGATAGTCTGCATTTCGAAGCCTGCTATTATCAGGGTATCGAATTTGCCATCGAACGAAACCTGCTACGCTTTGATCCGGGCACTCAAGGTGAGCACAAGCTGATCCGGGGCTTTGAGCCGATTCTCAGCCGCTCCCTGCACCGGATCAATTCGCCGCAACTGGCCAAAGCACTGCAGCCCTGGGTCGCACAGGAGCGCCAACAGGTCAGTCTTTACATGCAGCAGGCGCTACGGGCGCTACCGTTTCGGCAGATAAATACAGGATAGCGCCGCAACCCGAGGAGTCACGAGCACAGGCTAAAACGCCCCTTGGTTTATATTCCAAAATACTTTCCCTGCGCCCGTATATCGCCTCAAACGCAGCCTTTCGGCCCTGTCGAGCAAAGGAAACAACTGGCAGAACGACACGAATAGTGATATAAATCACTTTTAATTCAGATCGGATGAAGGAGGTATCCAAACCAGTCAGACTGCCAACCGAGACCTTCATCCATGCAGAACACAGCCCTCCCTAACAGCCCCGTGTTTCACCTCTTAGTAAAAAACTGTTTTTTTGTCGTCGCTTATCTGCTTTCTGCCAAGGCAGGGTTATTGTTAGCCAGCAACGGTTATGCGTCCCCGGTCTGGCCTCCCAGTGGCATTGCTATCGCGCTGCTTATTTTAGCTGGCCCCAAATTACTTCCCGGCGTATTTATTGGCGCGCTACTTACGAATTTCAGTGTTGACGGCAGTCTGGGGGTCGCCTTACAGATCGCCACCGGAAACACCCTCGAAGGACTCACGGCCCTACTTCTAATAAGAAAACTGATTGGCCGACGCTACATTTTCAACCGACTGCACAGCGTTCTGATTTTTACATTGGCGGTCATGGTTGCATCCTCCATCAGCGCCGGCATCGGCAGCCATGCCATCACCGACTGGCTACAGGAATCTGCAGCGGAGAATTTTATCGATTCTGCCTTTATCTGGTGGATCGGAGACTGTACAGGCGCACTGATATTTACCCCTCTCATACTGGCATTCACCCTAAACTACCGATCCCCTCAACGCAGTAATAGTGAGGCGATTCTCTTTTGTGTTTCTTCAATAGTAATCGGATTGATCACTTTCGGCGGACAAGTACCCGTTCACGTCGACGGAGCCTTCGCCTTTGCACCATTACTCCTTCTAATCGGCATAGGTTATCGTTTCGGCATACGCGGTACGGTTCTGTTTGTCTTTGTGCTCTCACTGCTGGCGATAGTGGGCACTCAAAAGGGTTACGGCCCCTTTGTCACCACCACCCAAACCCTCTCGCTGGAACTCATCCAACTCTTTATCGGCTGCCTTGCGCTCTGCGGCCTGATGCTCTGTGCGACCATCAGCGAACGGGAGCGCCAGCGCGTTGCCTTGCTACGCTTTAACAACCGACTGGACCAAAGGGTGACCCGGGCAACCCTTGAATTACGCCAAAACAATCTGTCACTGCAAAAAGAGCAGTTCGCC
>JBFGYY010000509.1:0-2706 GCA_041587095.1 Motiliproteus sp.
ACAACACCAATAACCGTCGAACGGCCATTTTCCTTCCACCAGTTCTTAATAACTTCTAACTGTTCTTCTTCTGTACGCAGATCAGCCACTCTCAAATCCTTATTCTATGCACACTAGGTGTTATGTATAAACGTCCATCTCCGGGCAAACCAACAACGTTATACGCGGTCGATTATGCAGATGCTTGCCGAATTACGGACAATTGCTTAAACAAGCCTGACTCGTCAAGACCGGTAATCGGTTGATCACCGTTCCAAAGCGTGTATTCCAGCGCCTCTGATACCGAACGGTTGATAATAACGATCAATGCAGCGCCAGTTTGACGGGCTTTATTATTAATATTCTTAATACCACTACAATGCGTCATAACGCGCAGCGCAGGAAAAGCATCACGAACACGCTCACCCAACAACATCACGTCAGACTGCAAACCTTTTATTTCAGGCGCGATATACAGATCCAGGGGTACTTTGAGCTGCGCTGGCACCAGCTCCAGCGTATCAAGAAGTAACACCAGGCGTTCCACGCCCATCGCGAAGCCTACAGCGGGCGTCGGCCGACCGCCTAATTGCTTGACCAGACCATCATAGCGACCGCCGGCACACACTGTTCCCTGCGCTCCCAGGCTATCGGTGACCCACTCAAAAACAGTCTTACAGTAATAATCCAACCCGCGAACCAAGCGTGTGTTAATTTCATAAGCGATTCCGGCGCGGTCCAGCAACGCACAGAGCTCGGCAAAATGCTGACGAGACTCGTCATCCAGGTACTCGCTTAAAACAGGCGCTTGAACCAACAACGCCTGAGTCCCGGGATCTTTCGAGTCGAGAATTCGCAGCGGATTGCTTTCAAGCCGGCGCAGAGAATCTTCATCTAACTGATCAAGATGCTGATTCAGATAACCAACCAGCGCCTCGCGGTACGCCGCACGCGCGGCATTGGATCCCAGGGAATTGAGCTGTAGTGTGACGGCATCCTGCAGACCTAACTCTTTCCACAAACGCGCGCTCAGCATGATAACTTCGGCGTCGATGGCAGCATTGTCCATACCAAAGGTCTCGACGCCAATTTGATGGAATTGACGATAACGGCCCTTCTGGGGTTTTTCGTAGCGGAACATCGCGCCCCGATACCACAGGCGACGAACCTGGTTAAACAGTAAACCATGCTCTTCTGCAGCGCGAACACAACCAGCCGTTCCCTCAGGGCGAAGCGTCAGACTTTCACCATTACGATCATCGAAGGTATACATCTCTTTTTCGACGATATCGGTGACTTCACCAATGGAACGCTTAAACAACTCTGTTTTCTCGACCAACGGCAAACGAATCTCGCTGTAAGCAAACTGATCCAGGACGCGCTCAACACAGGCCTCCAAGTGACGCCACGCGGGTGTCTGGTCAGGCAGAATATCGTTCATACCACGAATGGCTTGTATCTTTGCCAAAATAACAATCCTAACTATCAGTTAATCAACAACATGCTTAAAGAAAACGCTACTCAGGGCAGCGAAACCTTGGCGACATCCTTTCTGGCTACAGCACGGAGATCCAAAGGTTCGCCATCAAACTCAGCACGCACAACCGATGAGACTCTTCCTACCAATAATTTGCCCGGGGTCTCTAATTCAAGATCCAGCGTCTGCCCGGCTCTTTTCATGTTTGCAAACAGCAAACGGTCTGAACCATCACGCACCGTAACCCAACAGTCGGCGTTAAATTCAATAATCAATCTGGACAGCGCTACTGCCGGTAAAGGTTCTGCTGTTTCATCAGAGGCGGGGGATGCTGGTGCCACTATTTTATCCGACTCTCTCGCAGCAGATTCGGCCAGCTCAACGGGCTTGTCAGCGTCAGGAGCGACAACAGCGGGCCTTGCCTGTTCAACCTCAGCGGGTGCGACAGACTCACTCTCCATTCTACGCGCAAGCTCGGCAACCTCCTCGTCACTGAGATAACTTGGCTCAGATTCAATCACGGAGCCATCTTGGCCGGTTTGCGCCTCTAGTGTCTCGACCGGTTGGGGTTGGCCATCGGCCGCTACCATTGAATCATTCGCCTGCATCGAAGGCTCGGCGATTACCGGACTTTCGGGGACGAGCAAACGGTCAGATTCAACAGGGCTTTCAGAGGTGTTAACACCAGACGGCTTGGCCATATCAGCTATGCGAGAACTCAGCGATTGCGGTAAAAACGTCGTGGTACTCTGCATTTGCCACCACCATAAACTGATGCCAGCCAGAACGATAACAAACAACCATAAAGAAAATCGAATTGGCGCATCGCCCAGTTTTACTTGTCGCCCTACCTTATTGATAGTCGTTACAGGACGAGGCTGCTCTGACGCGCTGTGCATCAGATTAAACTCAGCAATCAGCTCATCCGATGACAAACCCAGCAACTTCGCATAGGCACGGATGTAACCGCGCGCAAAGGCAAGTCCGGGTAACTTGTCATACTCTCCATTTTCCAAAGCAACCACGTAGCGCAATGGAATATTCAAACGCGATGCAACCACCTCAACCCCGAGATTTTTCCTTTCTCTGGCTTGCGCAAGCTTTAGCCCGGGGTGAAGCTGCTCACTTTCAAGCTCATCCCCGACGGATACATCTGAACGCGAATCATTCACTACCGTGATTCCTTATAGTACTTATATTCTGCCGAATCGGGGTACAGGTTCTTGAGCAACAATGCATAGGTTGCAGCC
>JBFGYY010000510.1:0-2699 GCA_041587095.1 Motiliproteus sp.
AGGGCGTCGAAGGGCAGCTGCATCGCCGTGGTGATCATCTCGCGAACCTGAGGCAGGTCTTCGTTGCCGGGGGTGGCGTACAGGCGCAGGTAGCAGCGCTTGCCCGCCGCTTTGATTTCATTCACCGCATCGGCCAGCAGTTCGGGATGGGCACTGAAATTATTCGGGTACTCCAGACAGGAAAAATCGCCCAGATAGATGGCGTCGTAGGCGCTGTAGTCGGTCAGGCGCAGCTGCTTGGGGTTGGCGATGTTGGTGGACAGTTCAAACATGATAATTCTCCGCTGCGGCCTGGCCGCACGCTAAGTCATTTTTATGCCGGTCTGGTGGCTATCTGCGCTTCCAGCCGTTCGGGGCGCTGTTTCGGCACGCTGTATAGGTACCTTTTTGGGCGCCTTTTTTGGCACTATATTGTTGTGGATGAAAACCTCAGGCCGGCAGCGCCGTGGTAGCGATCATCGCCAGGTCGGAGGCCTGCAGCGCCGAGTCGATCAGTCCGTCGTCGCGGTTGTTACGCTCCTGTTTCCAGCGTCCGCGCAGGGCCTGCAGGCGGGCTTCGTAGGGCCAGAGGTTGGGTACATCCTTGGATAGAATCTCATCGACCGCCTCGCGGTAGATGCGGGTCAGGTCGACCACCAGTTCGGTCGAGCGGTCGCGCCCCGGTACCTTCAGGCATTCAACCCCGGCGTGCAGGTAGTCGGGCAGCTCGGTCAGCCACAGGGACGGGTTGCTCTTGATGGTGATCTGTTCCTCGTGGCGCTCGCTGACGGTGTCCAGATCCCACTCGGTCTGGCAGACCCGCAGACAGTCGCCGCCACGGCTGGCGCTGCCAAAGAAGTGGTCCTTGCCTTCTTCGTCCAGCCAGCGCTGGAAACTGAAGTAACTGCTCATCATGCATTTGCCGGGACAGATCTTGCCGCCCGCCGGCGTTTTGAACAGGAACACCTCGATACCGACATTGGCTTCCTGCTTAATCTTGCGTA
Source organism: Motiliproteus sp. (assembly GCA_041587095.1). GTDB lineage: Bacteria > Pseudomonadota > Gammaproteobacteria > Pseudomonadales > Balneatricaceae > Motiliproteus. The sequence continues at coordinate 984 of JBFGYY010000510.1, forward strand.
TCTCGTCGACGCTCATCCGATAGGGCAGCACCACGTAAGTTGCTCCCAGTTCATTCAGGAAATGCACATCGGCGTAGTTGGTGATACCGCAGCCGACGCTGGTGTGGATCTGCGCGCCGGGGATCTCATCGCGCACCAGTTGCATGCAGCCGATATCGCTGACCATAAAGCCCTTAGCGCCCCATTCGTGGTATTTGCGCACGCGGTCGAGAAACATCGGGATCTCGGTGGAACTGGGCAGCGTGTTAACGACAATGCGGACCTCTTTATCCTGCGCGTTGGCGTAATCGATAACCTCATGAATATCGTCGTCGGGCAGCTCTTCGGCCGCGCCGCGCCGGCTCCAGCCTTTGACGCCGATGTAGGTCGCGTTAGCACCGGCGTCCAGAACACCGATAGCCATCTCTTTGGTGCCCCCGGGGGACATGATCATAACCATGGGACTCTCCTGTTATTGTTGTCAGTCTCGGTTTTGGTTGCGGATTTAATCCAGTTTTTGTTCTTGTGTGCGCGGTTAACGGGCTGCCTGCAGGACCGCGCGTAAGGTCTGCACAAAACGTTCGTTATCGTCCGGGCGCCCCACGCTCACGCGGATGTATTCATCCAGGCCGAATTGGCGCATGGATTTGACCAGCACACCCCGGTCGGCCAGCGCGGCGTGAATTTTCTCGCCGGCGCCGACACGCACCAGCAGAAAGTTGGCCTGGCTGGGCAATGTTCCCAATCCCAGTTCCGCCATGGCCGCGTGCAGATCTTCTAGCCCCTGCCGGTTAACCGTGCAGGTGCGGGTCAGGTGCTGGGTATCGTTCAGCGCTGCGATGGCCGCGGTCTGAGCCAGGGTGCTGGTGTTGTAGTACTGGCGTTCATTACCGATCCGCGCGATGGTGTCGGCGGGGCCCAGGGCATAGCCGATGCGCAGTCCCGCCAGGCCGTAGGCCTTGGACAGCGATCGCAGCACCAGCAGGTTGGCACCGCTGCGAATCAGATTTGGGCAATCGGGGTAATCGTCAGCGCTGACGTATTCGACGTAGGCCTCATCGATCACCAGCAGGACATGCCCGGGGAGCGCCGCCAGCAGTTCATCCAGTGCATGGCGGTTGATATAGGTACCGGTCGGGTTGTTCGGATTACCCAGGAGCATCAGGCGCGTATTCTCGGTCACCGCCGCAATCAGCGCCGCAAGATCCTGCTCACCTTCGTTCATGGTGACGGGCACCAGGGTGCCGTGCGCCCGGTTGACCACTTTCTGGTAGGGCAGGAAAGAGGGGACGCTGACCACCGCTTCGTCACCGGGTTGCAGCAGTGCCCGGGCGGTCAGGTCCATCAGTTCGCAGGCACCGTTGCCAAGGGTGATCTGGTCGCTGTCCAGGTGCAGGCGTTCAGCCAGCAAGCTGCGCAACCGGCTGCCGCTACGGGACGGGTAACGGTGCAGCGTATGAATCTCACGCTGAATCGCTTCAGCCACGCGCGGGGATGGCCCCAACGGATTCTCATTGGCGGACAGGTCCAGCACGGCCTGAGGAATGGTGATCAACGGTGCGGGCTTCGTCATGCTCTGTCTCCTTGTCAAAGTGAGGGTTGCTGGCTGTTGGCTTGCGTGGCAGTGAAGGTGTGGTCGGAGACCGTTGGTGGTCCGTCCTGTGGACTCGAAAGGTCCGGGCCTAGGTGGTTGCTAAGGGTGCCGATACCATCGATATGCACGGCGACTTCGTCACC
>JBFGYY010000511.1:0-2691 GCA_041587095.1 Motiliproteus sp.
CGCGGTATTCACCCTGACAAGATCCAGCCGGTGGGCATCAAACTTAGCGGCGACGGTCGTTACGCGTTTGTCGCGCTGGGACCAGCCAACCATATCGCGGTGGTCGATGCTGAAAGCTTCGACGTCATTGACTATCTGTTGGTGGGTCGCCGGGTCTGGCATATGGAGTTCAGCCCGGACGAGGCGTTACTGCTAACCACCAACGGCATCAGCGGTGACGTATCGGTGATCGATGTGAAAGCTCTCAAGGTTAAAAAGTCGATAAAAGTCGGCCGCTTTCCCTGGGGGTTGGCCATCCAGCCATAAATCGTCCGCGAGTCTGCCGGCATGGATGACACCAAACCCGGATCCATAGCGCAACACCACCAGCAATCAATAGCGATACACCTATGAATAGTCTGTCTTCCTCTTGCCCGCTGCCACAGGCCGACACCCGCCCCTTGCTACGCGTTGAGAATCTGACGTTCCAATACGGTGCCAAGGTTGCCTTGCAGAATGTCAGTTTCAACCTGCAACGGGGCACATTCCACGCGTTGCTGGGCCCTAACGGGGCCGGTAAAAGCACCCTGTTCGGGCTGGTCAGTCGTCTTTACCGGCTGCAACAGGGACAGATTCTGCTCAACGGGGATAGCTTGCACAAAGCGCCCGCCAGGGTTCTGGCGCAGATCGGTATGGTGTTTCAGCAAAGCACGCTGGACCTGGACCTGTCAGTCGCTGAAAACCTGCATTACCACGCCAGTCTGCACGGCATGAACAAAAAAGTGCGCAGCGCGCGGATTGAACAGGAGCTGGCCCGGGTCGAGATGAGCGACCGGCATGGGCAAAAAGTGCGGGGATTAAATGGCGGTCACCGCCGCCGCGTGGAAATTGCCCGTGCCTTGCTGCACCGTCCCCGGTTACTGTTGTTGGATGAAGCCACCGTGGGGCTCGATAGCCGGGCCCGCAATGATATCAACCGCCACGTTCGACACCTTTGCCAGACAGATCGGATCGGGGTGCTGTGGGCCACACACCTGATCGAGGAGATAGCACCGGATGATCCAGTGACTCTGCTGCATGAAGGCCGTGTTATTGCCGATGCGCTTAGCCACGAACTCTGTGCCGCCCGCCAGACCGAAACACTGGCACAAGCCTTCGAGTCCTTGACCCGCCCAGTGGAGTTAAGCCTGTGAACAGCCCCTATTTACACGCATTCGGCGGCATCCTCTACCGCGAATTGTTACGGTTTGTCTATCAGCGAACGCGGTTTTTCAGCGCCCTGGTTCGGCCACTGGTCTGGCTGCTGGTCTTTGCCGCCGGGTTTCGCGCTGCGCTGGGCATCTCGATTATTGAGCCCTACGAGACCTACATCAGCTACGAGGTTTATATTGCACCGGGATTGATGGCCATGGTGCTGCTGTTCAACGCCATGCAAAGCTCGCTGTCGATGGTCTACGACCGTGAAATGGGAAGCATGCGCGTTCTGCTTATGAGCCCCCTGCCCCGCAGTTACCTGCTGCTTTGCAAACTAACCGCCAGCGCACTGGTCGCCCTGCCACAGGTATATGCCTTTTTACTGGTTGCCTGGTTTTACGAGGTGCAGCCGCCGTTGGTCGGTTATTTATGGCTGTTGCCGGCCCTGCTACTTTGCGCGTTATTGCTGGGATCTCTGGGACTGTTTATATCGAGCTTTATACGCCAGCTGGAGAATTTCGCCGGTGTGATGAATTTTGTCATATTCCCGATGTTTTTCATCTCTTCGGCACTCTATCCACTCTGGAAGATGCAGGAAGCCAGTGAATGGCTTTATTTACTCTGCAGTTACAGCCCTTTCACACACTGTGTCGAGCTGCTTCGCTACGCACTCTACGGCAAGCTGAATCTGACCTCGCTGCTCGTGGTTGGCGGATCAACCCTGTTGTTTACCGGTTTGGCGATCTGGGTATTTGACCCTCAGCGGGGCATGCGTGGCAAGCCCGGTCACTGAACCGATCTCATCTGCCTTTTAAGCGAATGTCCGTTCGATCGCGTCTGATGGTTAAGCCTGAGTTGATGCAGGACATTTTTTATCCCTGTTTATAGTCTCGCGGCCTCACATCGGGATCAACTAGGCTAGTATCTGAAGAAATACACAATACCGTTCAGCATGATTCTGCAACGGGGATGTAGAGGACTACCATGGATTCGGTTTCCGTTATAGCTCTAAACAGCAGGCAAACGGCGGCATATAGACTGGCCGTCATAGCATTAATCGCTGTACTTGCAGCTTTTCTGCCCTCTCTACCCCTCAAGGCTGACACGACCTCCCCCGACTTACGCCCTCCCATCCGCCTCGGCGTTCTGTCATACCGCGCCAACCGTATAGCCTCGGAGCGCTGGCAACCGACCGCGGACTACCTGCAGCATTCACTGCCGCAATATGATGTTGAGCTATTACTCTTACGGCACCATGAGCTGGAAGCGGCGGTTAAAAACCGCGCCGTTGACTTCGTGCTGACCCATCCCGATCAATACATCAAGTTGCATGCTACCGATGCACTGCGGGCTATAGCCACCCTAACTCCGGTCACAGACGGCAATCCACTGTCTCAGTTCGGCGGAGTCATTTTTACCCGGGCCGACCACAGGTCCATTCACACACTGCAAGATCTTCCCGGTACCACGCTTGTCTCCGCACGGCAAGACGCGCTGGGGGTCTATATTGCGCAACAG
>JBFGYY010000512.1:0-2686 GCA_041587095.1 Motiliproteus sp.
CACCTTTATATAACGTTGGTCCAGCGTTTTGCTCATGGTTTAGGTTCCCAAAAATCGGCCATGATACTGCATGACCTCCTGCGACACTAGGGACTAGGGCGCTTCTGCGAACCTGCTGGGAACTAAACGGCAAAAACCACACAGCACATACCACACAGCAGATACTACACGGCACATACCATGCCTGCCGTCTGCCGCTTTGTTCTGTTTAGTCGCAGCCGCAACGCGGCGTCCTGGAACCTGGCATCTAAGCGCGCATAAGTAGTATTTAACCAGGCTGCTGGTTAGAATCGACGGGCTGTATACGCCGCATCGTTAGAGGGGTGTGCAAGCCTGAATCGTTGTTCAATAAAGCAAGGAACCTGTATGAATCGTGAAAAAGTGATGTTTGCCTTTTTTATCGTGCTGGCACTGACCCTCAACTTTGGCTTTTTCATTGGGGATATCGACAATCCGGACCATCACGATAAATTTGAGCTATTTGCTGCGATTGTGGTGAGCCTGATTGCGACGGTACTCAAATTTGGTGACCGGACCCATATCGGGGCCGTACTGCTGGCTACCAGTCTTGTGGCTGACCTTCAGCTCGTAGCAGCGGCATTTGTGTGGGGCTTTGCTGAACATGTCAGCGAGGCCGGGCTTACCGTCGGCGCGATGGCCAGTATCGTTTCGCTGTCGGCCGGCGCCGTACTGGCTAACCTGACGTCGGTGCTGCTGCTGATGGTCGAGACCGTCATGACCCGGCGCTGAGCCCGGCATGAATAATATTTTCTTCGTATTGTTTCGGCGTTTACGGGCGCCGTTGATCACGCTGATATCGGTGTATGCGGTTTCTGTACTGGGTTTTGTACTGATCCCGGGCGTCGATGACCAGGGTAAGCCCTGGGAGATGGATTTCTTCCACGCCTTCTATTTCGTCAGCTTTATGGGGTCAACCATCGGCTTTGGCGAAATCCCCTATGCGTTTACCGACGGGCAGCGAATGTGGACGATGGTCACCATCTACGCCACCGTGATCGCCTGGCTGTATGGCATTGGTAAAACCCTGGCGCTGTTTCAGGATCATGCCTTTATTCGTTTAATGCACCGCTTTGGTTTTGTCCGGGATGTCCGCCGGATCCAGGAACCCTTCTATCTTGTGTGCGGGTACGGTATGACCGGCCGGCGCGTGGTTGCCTCCCTGCTGAAACGGGGGATTCGGGCCGTGGTTGTGGATATCGATCAGGCGCAAATCGATGCGTTGGAGACCGATAATCTTTCCATGAGTACCGCCGGTCTGTGTTCCGATGCTTCAGAACCGGCTGTTCTTACCGATGCCGGTTTGCAGAGTCAGTATTGTGTTGGGGTTCTGGCTCTGACGAATCATGATGAGGTGAATCTGGCGGTATCGATCACCAGCAAGCTGCTGGCGCCGAAATTGCCGGTGATCTGTCGCAGCGAATCCGATGTTACCACTGCGAATCTGGCGTCGTTTGGCACCGATCATATTATCGATCCTTTCGTGACGTACGCGGAATATCTGGCGCTGGCGTTACACTCCCCCTACCGGCATCTGGTGTACGACTGGCTGACGAACCCGACACACCGCGTGATTACCAGTGCTGTCAAGAAAACCCAGGGGCGCTGGGTGGTTTGTGGCTATGGTCGCTTCGGTCGGGCATTGCACCGGGCTTTCGCCGATAAGCCCGTAACCATGACCGTGATCGATGTCGAACCGAAGCCCCATGATATGAATTTGCATTTTGTCGAGGGGTTGGGGACCGAGGCCGTGACGCTGGAGCAAGCCGGAATCGCTGAGGCGGTGGGGTTGATCGCCGGTACCGGTAATGATGCGAATAATCTGTCTATCGTGATGACGGCACTGGAGATCAATCCGCAGCTATTTACGGTGGCACGGCAGAATATGAGTTCCAACGCGGCGGTGTTTGCGGCGGCCAAGACCGACCTGATCATGGAGCCGGGACGGATAATTGCCAACAACATCTTGTCATTGATCAAGACGCCGCTGCTGAGCCGGTTTTTGGGGCAGATGCGCCAGCAACCGGAAGAGTGGGCGCGGGGGCTGGTTAACCACATGAGTAACATTATCGGGGATGCAGAGCTGGATAGCTGGTCTTTTCAAGTCAGTCAGAACGCTACGCCTGCGGTGTATGCCGTGCTGGAGGAGGGCAGAACCCTGACTTTGGGTAACTTGCTCAGCGATCCGCGTGATGAGCAAGAGCGTCTGCCTGCGCTATGTCTGATGTTGATGCGCCGCGGTGAATCGACCCTGTTGCCGGCGCGGGACCTGGAACTCTGTGCGGGTGATCAGTTACTGTACTGCGGACTTCCACGGGCTTTCCGGCAGATGGAATGGATCGTCGATAACCGCAATGTGCTCAGTCAGATCATGGGGGACCGTTATCACTCCAGTGGCAGCCTTGCCCGCCTGTTCCGTCGTTGGCGAGAAGCGGACTGAATGCGGTCTGGGCTTTCCTTCTTTAGTATTAGGCTTTACTATTCTGCTGCATCTGTAGTGTTTCGCACAGCATCACGGTTTTCAAATTCTGTCGGATTGGATAGAAAAAGGCATGATGTTGAAGCAGGTAGATAACCTGAGCGGGACACCGGGTCTACGACAACCAAAAAAGGCAACGGGGATGATAAGGACTTTACTGGCACTAATTTGCGCACTGACACTGAGCGC
>JBFGYY010000513.1:0-2674 GCA_041587095.1 Motiliproteus sp.
AGAGGGATGAGGCGGTGACGCCTCACCCTACTCGATATGTCAGCAGGCCCGGCTGTATAAAAATGCAGTGATCTGCTGGAATTGAAATGTCGGAATAAATTACAAAGTTCAGGAACAGGCTGTGATACAAGGGGTCTTTGAATACAGATTGAGGTCAATGCCGGGTCCGAGTAGGATCTCTTTTTCTAACTCTTAGCGGTCGGCGTCTATGCAGCGTTTACGAGATATTATCTTTAGCCTGGCGTTTATTTTCATCCCGGGGTTGGTCTGGGCGGCGTTGCCTGCCGGTGATGGTTCGGGGATGGTGGTACCGAGCCTGGCGCCGTTGATTGAGCGGGTTTCCCCTGCGGTGGTGAATATCGTCAATATACCCGCTCAACCCACGCAATCCGGGGACAAGCGACGGTCGAGTGCGGCCGGTTCCGGGGTGATCGTCGACGCCCGCCAGGGACTGATTCTCAGTAACCATCACGTGATCGCCAAGGCTGACAAAATACAGGTGTCGTTAGTGGACGGGCGCCGGTTTGAGGCGCTGTTGGTGGGGAGTGATCCCGGTGCCGATCTGGCGTTGTTGATGATCAAGGCGGATAAACTACAGGCGCTGAGCCTGGCTGATTCCGACCATCTTAAGGTGGGCGATTATGTGGTTGCGATCGGTAACCCCTTCGGTCTGGGTCAAACGGTCACCAGCGGTATCGTCAGTGCCTTGGGTCGTACCGGGTTAGGTATCGAGAATTATGAAAATTTTATCCAGACCGACGCGTCGATAAATCCCGGTAATTCCGGTGGCGCACTGATTAACCTTAAGGGTGAGCTGGTGGGCATTAATACCGCGATCATAGCGCCGGGGGGCGGCAACTCCGGTATCGGCTTCGCCATTCCCAGTAATATGGCCAAGACCATCAGCCAGCACCTGGCCCGAGACGGTCAGGCGCAACGAGGCAGTCTTGGCGTGTCGGTGCAGGATGTGACCCCGGATCTCGCCAGGGCGTTTCAGCTTCCCGCTGCCGAAACCGGTGTGCTGATCAATCAGGTCAAAGCCGCGTCGGCGGCTGAGAAGGCGGGAATCCAGACCGGCGATATCATTGTCTCTATCGGTAACGCAGCGATACGCAATGTCGCAGAGCTTAAATCGCGCCTGGGGGTGCTGACGTTAAGCGATTCGTTGCGAATCAGTATTTTTCGCGCCTCGCAACGGCTGGAGATCGACGTCTTGCTGGATCAGCCCGGAGTGGTCGAAGTGGATGCGAGCACCTTTGATCCGCTGCTCGCCGGCGTCATGCTGGATGGCGATAAGGTGGCCGACGGGGTGAGAATCCTGTCGGTGCGTGGAGGCAGCGCCGCGGCACTGGCCGGCCTGAGTCCCGGTGACCGGATTGTGAGTGCCAACCGGCGGCCGGTTGAGTCGATGGATGACTTGGGGATAACCCCGGGCACCGCGCACAACGACCTGCTGCTTCGGGTCGCCCGTCGTAGCGGTCCTTTCTTCATCCTTATAAAACGTCCCGCCGCAATAAATACGCCCGAGCAGTAATGCGGCAGCCCTGGCGAGCTAGCCGTATCGTTTTGCCATAAGGGTTTAGCTTTAACGACAGCAGCGCATGCGCACGGGGTGGTCTGACACTATAATGCCTGTGCGCTGTTATGTGCAGGTAAAACCTTGCTCAGGCGCCGCGCAGGTTCATGGCGGTTTACCGTTTCCGACATCATTTACTGCAAGGATGCTTGCTATGAAACAATTGTTCTCGCTAGCCGTATTCCTGTGGCTGGTCGCCGGTATGGCTCGCGCCGAGAGCACGGTTACCGGGCCCGCGCCGTTACCGGCAATGGGGGCTTTGAAGTCGGGTATTTCGGTATCCGGCATATCCTCCGGCGGCTATATGGCCGCGCAGTTCCATGTCGCTTATTCGGGTCGTGTCGAAGGCGCCGCAATTGTGGCCGGCGGGCCTTTTTACTGCGCGGCGAGCAGCGCTCTGATGCCCAATGTACTGAATGCCCAGACCATGTGCATGGACCCCTGTGCCATGGGCTTGCGCTATTTTTACTGGTGGGGTTGTGCGGGGCGCGTGCCCGATGGACCCGGCTTGTTCGAGCAGGCCAGGGAGTTTGCCGACGATGACCTGATTGATGCCGTCGAAAACCTGAGCAACGATCGGATTTATGTGTTCAGTGGCGCCGGAGATAAGACGGTAAAAAGGGTGGTTGTCGATCAGTTGCCCGCTTTTTATCAAGCCGCCGGGGTGCCTGCGGATAACCTGTTGTATGCCAGACACGAACAAGCCGCGCATGCTTTTATCACCGATGACCCGGCAGACAACAGCTGCACAACGCAGGGTGAGCCTTTTATCAACAATTGCGACTACGATCAGGCGCGGGCTTTACTAACGCATATCTACGGCGATCTGGGCGCAAACAGTGACAAACCGGCTGGACAGGTAGTGGCTTTCGATCAACGCCCGTTTATCGATGCGCAACGATTTCCTCGCTCGAGTATGGCCGATACCGGCTATCTGTATGTGCCGAACGCTTGCCTTGAACAGCATTGCCGGGTTCATGTGGTCTTCCATGGCTGCCGGCAAGGAGCAGCTGAATATGCCGATCGCTCGTTATACTTTTATGAGGAAGCGGGCTACAACCGGGTGGCCGACAGCAACCGTCTGCTGGTTCTCTATCC
>JBFGYY010000514.1:0-2663 GCA_041587095.1 Motiliproteus sp.
ACGTTTAGCGTATTTTTTACGTGTTGGATGCTCTGATAATGCTGCATGTTGCATCTCAGCAAGCACCCACACGAATTACTTGATCGAGTTGTTAAAGAGCGGTTTGTTGTCGAGTCGCTGTGGCGTCTCGTTCAACAGAGGGGCGTATTATAGAGAAGCTGAGCACACTGTCAACACAGGTTTGAGATTAAATCCCGGCTTTTAAAAAAGGTGCGCTTAAATGGGATGAAAACGGATTACGCAAACACTGAACTTTAACGATCTTCCTCAACCTCACGCCAATAGGAAAATCACTTAACACAGCTCTAAAAACCAAAATGACCTGCAAAATGATTCAACCCACCCCGCCCCGCACCCAGCTGCATAGAATCGGCATGACTGAGTGCATTATTCAGGTAGCGCTTTGCCTGCCCGACAGCCTCGACCAACGAACATCCCTGGGCCAGCCTTGTTGCGATCGCCGCCGATAAGGTACAGCCCGTACCATGTGTATTTCGCACCATCAATCTTGGCGCATCGAACCGATGCACGGCACCGTCAACAAATAACAGATCTTCACAGCGCTTGCTGTCACTATGCCCCCCCTTTAAAAGCACCGAACTTACGCCAAGACCGGTTGCAAGCAACTCAAACGCCTCCTCTACATGTGCAGCAACCCAGCCCTCATTCCTTCCAATCAGAAAAGCCATTTCCGGTATGTTTGGTGTCACTAAAGTCGCAATCGGCAGCAAGCTCTGCTTCAGGATATCAATCCCCGGCCTGTTCAGCAGTACCTGACCTGAGGTTGAAACCAGGACGGGATCAATAACAATCGGAACTCCTGAACACCCAATCAGCTCGTCTGCTACCGCCTTAGCCACCGCCCCATCCCCCAGCATCCCCAGCTTTATGGCACCAACATTAAAATCATCCAGCAGCATTCGCACTTGCCGAGCAACAACATCCGCCGGCAGCACATGAACAGCTCCAACGCCGCAGGTATTTTGTGCCGTAACAGCGCTAATCGCCGTAACTGCATACCCTCCTAGCGCCGATATCGTTTTCAAATCCGCCTGAACGCCCGCTCCCGCCCCGCTATCAGACCCGGCCACCGTCATCACACACGGAGGATTTTTAACCTGCTTCATTTTCTCTCACCAAGCACCACCCCTAATCCGTCGCTGCAATCTATCGCGACAACCTATCGCTACTAACCGCCACAACAGTCCATCACTACAGTCCATCACTAAAGCCTACCTGTGATTTCCCTCGTTTTATCGGGGCTCAAAAAATTTAAGAATTTATCCTATAGCACCCAAAGCATCTACTCACGATAATTAAGCCATAGGATAAGACAACGGACAGGAGTCCAACAGGGAGAAGGAATCAGGACAACGCTCAGGATGAGCAAACGGCCAGGAAGGCTGAGGCAGGGACTGCATATTCAAGGAATAATGATAACGGTCAATCACTGGTAGGGATGCCTTGCGCAAACATGGAACGGACCGGCTGCCAGGATGGCACAGCATATTGTTGAGACCCGCATAAGCGGGTTTTCTTTTTTATATAGCTCCGCTTTCTTGCGCAGCCCGCTCTACCCTACCTGACATACCGGGCAATAAAACGTATTACGCTGACCAATTTTTAACGCCAGCACCTCCGCACCGCAATCACGACAAGCCAACCCCGCCCTTCCGTAGACCTGTAACTCCTGCTTAAAATATCCCGGACGCCCATCACTGCCCACAAAGTCACGCAGCGTCGTGCCCCCTTGCTCAATCGCTTTCGCCAGCACACGCTTAATTGCAGACACAAGCTCTTCAAATTTCGGCCGGCCGACTGCCCCTGCGGGGACAGCCGGATAAATACCTGCGGCGAACAGCGCCTCACAGGCGTAAATATTTCCAACGCCAACAACGACCTGCGAATCCATCACAAAGCTTTTGATGGCGACACGCTTTCCACGAGCGCGAGAAAACAGGTAATCGGTATCAAATTGCTCCGACAACGGTTCCGGCCCCATTTTTTTCAGCAGCGGGTGCGAGCCAACCTCCCCGCAAACCCAGTGAAACGACCCGAAACGACGCGGATCTGTATAACGGAGCACACCGCCATCGGCAAAAACAAGATCGACATGGTCATGCTTGCCGGGAGAAGCCGCTTCAGCCATCCAGCACAAATGCCCGGACATACCTAAATGAATCAACAGATGACCTTCGCCAACTCCAAACACCAAATATTTGCCGCGCCGGGCAACACTCTTGACGATATGACCCACCAAGCGCTCGTGTATATCTTCTGGCACAGGCCAGCGAAGCTGGGGATTCCGCACAACGACAGCGCTCACTGACTGATTCAGCACCAAAGGCGCAACCCCTCTGCACGTCGTCTCAACTTCTGGTAATTCAGGCATAAACACTTCCCAGACAGGCACAAAAAAACCCGGACCAGCCGGGTTTTTATTGTATACCAAAGCGCCGATCTTATTTGATCTTGGCTTCTTTGTAGTTAACGTGCTTGCGAACTACAGGATCAAACTTCTTCATCTCAAGCTTTTCAGGCTTGGTACGCTTGTTCTTGGTCGTGGTGTAAAAATGACCTGTACCAGCACTTGATACCATTCTGATTTTATCGCGCATTGCTCTGCTCCTTATACCTTAACGCCGTTGGCACGGATATCAGTC
>JBFGYY010000515.1:0-2657 GCA_041587095.1 Motiliproteus sp.
GCGCACCATTCAGGAGTTACTGGGCCACAGTGATATTCGCATTACGGAGATCTATACCCATGTGGCCAGTGGCGGTGGTCTGGGTGTGCGCAGCCCCGTTGACCTGTGAAGCGGAACCACTGGCTTCACTGAAGGCACTGAAGAATTCAGGCTGTCGTAGCCTGGAGCCATAATGAAGATGAGTGGTATACAGACTCTATAGCAAAACCTTTAGATGATAGTGACCACTCACTGTACTGCTAAAACTCATCTAGCTTGACGAGTCGAACGTGTTGCACTGATCCATATCGCCGGCAGCCAAGCCCAATTTAAACCATTTTACCCGCTGTGCGGAGCTGCCGTGGGTGAAGGAATCCGGGCTCACATAACCTTGCGCCTGCTTTTGCAAGGTGTCATCGCCTATGGCGCTGGCTGCTGTCAGCCCCTCTTCAATATCACCGGCCTCCAGAAGCTGCCTGGTATTATTGGCATGGTTGGCCCAGACACCGGCAAGGCAATCGGCTTGTAACTCCTGCAGTACCGACAGTTTATTGCCATCGACCTCACTAACCTTACTGCGTGCCGCATGCACCTTGGCCGATATGCCTAACAGCGTCTGGATATGGTGCCCCACTTCATGGGCGATTACATAGGCCTGTGCAAAATCCCCCGGCGCTTTAAAGCGGTTTTTCAACTGGTCATAGAAGCCCAGATCGATATAGATCTTTTTATCGCCGGGACAATAAAAGGGGCCCATTGCTGCCTGCCCCATGCCGCAAGCCGACTTTACGGCGCCCCGAAACAAGACTAAGCGCGGTTCTTCGTAGCGTAGCCCTTTGCTCATGAACAGCGCCTTCCAGGTCTCTTCGGTGTCTGCCAGCACGACGGATACAAACTCAACCCGCTCTCGCTCTTCGGCAGATTCCTGTAGCGGTGTTGCTGACTGGCCGACCAGCGCGGGCTGTTGCAGACCGAGGGCGGCCAATATATTGCCGAGGTTGCCGGTCATCAGTCCATACCCACCGACAACCAGGGCAAGTACCGCCGTGCCTTTAAAACCCAGAAACTTGAGCGCTACAGGGATCAGCCGCAGCATCCCTCCGCCGCCGCCCCCCAAGCCGCCGGAAACCCGCGTACTGCGCCGGTCTTCAACATTGCTGCTTTTACGATTTCCCCGCCAGCGCATACGCATCCTCCCGTTAGTGGCGTAATTGTAGACCGGTTGCTTCAGCGCCCGCGCTTGCAGCCCCTCAGCAAGCGCTTGATAGAATCGAGGCACAGGATGAGTCATGCAACACAGAAAGTGGGGCACCGGCAGAGCAATCTGCCAACAACGCAACAACTCCCGAGGGTGTGGCCTTTCATGCAGGATGGGCTTTTTTACGGTTCTCTACGCCCAGCAACAGCATTTCGATCTCTTCGGTGATCTCCTCCTGACGCAGCATCTCGCCGCGCCGTTTAAGCCGCTCCAGCCGGTCATCGATGCGCTGCACCGCGCCATCAAGGTGCTGAACACGACGTCGGTTTTCCACCATCAGGCCGCGATAAAAGAGTACGTACAGCAAGGCAAACAGGTAGTGTTCAACCATATCCGCCAACACCTGTTCAGGAGGGTAGTTAAGCAACGGCGGATAGCCGCTGTACTCGTTGGGTGCGGTTTGACGCGCAGACTCAGCCAGTTCCCTGAACGGCGGCAACAGCTGCGTAATAACGGGGGTATCGCTATCGGTGTCAAATCCCAACGCCGACACCGTTATTGGCCGGCCCTGTGGATTAATGTCGCGCAGCGCCTGAAACAAGCGGTCGATATAAGGCGGGATCTCGTCGGCAACGGTCGGGCCCGCGAGAACTTTAACGACCCGAGGATCAGTGTCGAGCCGCTGGGCCAGTTTTTGCCCCAGGATCACCAACCGGGTCTGCTCCGGTAACTGTGCCACTTGCCGACTCAGCAACACATTATAATCGCCGCAGAACCCTCGCTCTGAACCCAACACGATAACCAGCGACTCAAGCTCGGGTTGCTCGGCGTGCAACGCAGGGAAGTGCTGCAGCATATCGGTGGCGCAGCTCTCGATGGTCTCGACCACTTGGCGCTGATGACGCAAATAGCCTTCCAGTCGCGTCACCTCCAGAAATGCCAGACTTTTCATCGACGAGCAAATTTTCCGGATTTCTCCCAGTTGCTGTAAGCGGTGCTGCAGCTCATGACGCCGGCTCATCCTCTGCCTCCAATGGCTCCTCACCTTCCAAAGGCATCTTCGCCGCCGAACCGTCCGCCGACGACTTCTGCATATAGCCGAAAAGGGCTTCCAGCCACTGTTCGCGGGTGGTGTCCATCGACAGGGGCGTTTTGCCAAGCCACGTGTCCAGATCCGCTAGCCACGTTTTTAATCCGGCCTGCTCAAGAGGATCAAACAAGCGCTCATTAAACGCCAGCAGCCAGGCATAGTGGAAGCGTTCGCTATGGGGTTTGAGCCGTTCCTGAACCAGCAGGCGACGCAACAAGCGTCCGCGATCGATCGCCGCCACCATGGACGCCTCCAGCTTGGCACCAAACCGGGTAAACACTTCCAGTTCCAGAAACTGCAGGTAGTCGAGCTTCATCCGCCCCGCTTCCTCCTTGATGCGCGGATGCTGCGCCTGTCCGCCGATCCGCGATACCGAGCGGGCCACGTCGA
>JBFGYY010000516.1:0-2651 GCA_041587095.1 Motiliproteus sp.
ACCACAGTACTGCATCACAAACATACGGGAGAGCTGGTTGTCGGTCTTCTGTTGCTGCAGGATGTCATCGCAATTCTGGTATTGCTGGCACTCTATAGCGGAGATAAGGAAGGCAGCGAGGCGTATATCAGCTACATAAAAACCTTAGCCGCATTACCAATTCTTATTGGCGCCTCCTTTGTATTCGTCAAGTTCGTACTGCTAAAGCTTATTCACCGGTTTGACCGATTCCATGAATACATTTTTCTACTGGCCATCGGCTGGTGTCTGGGTATGGCTGAGGCCGCGCATGCCAGCGGATTGTCCGCCGAAATAGGTGCCTTCGTTGCGGGCGTCAGTCTCGCCACCAGCCCCATATCGCTGTATATCGCCGACAGTCTGAAGCCATTACGCGACTTCTTTCTTATTTTGTTTTTCTTCTCTATCGGCGCCAGCTTCAACCTGGGACTGTTAGGGCAGATTATTATTCCGTCACTGATTCTCGCCCTGCTGATTCTGGCACTTAAACCCGTTATATTCCGGATCCTGTTGCGCCGTATCAGCGAGAGTAACGAACTCGCGTGGGAAGTAGGCTTCCGATTAGGACAGATCAGTGAATTTTCTCTGCTTATCGCCTATTTGGCGGCAGGCATGGCGTTGATCGGCGAAGCCGCATCACATGTTATTCAGGCGACGGCTATTCTGACCTTTCTGCTTTCATCGTATATCGTCGTGTTCAACTTTCCGAACCCGATTGCGGTTTCCGACAAATTACGCAGGGACTGACGTCACTCAGCCTTTTTGAAACCCTGGCAGCCCGAGTTCAATCCTGACGAAGACGCGTCATCAGCGGCGCGTCGTCCTCAAGGCGGTTCTGCACGCCAAACCAAAACAGCAAGACCACAAAGATCATCACTAACGAGGTAATGGCGATAACCGTAACTTCATCCCAGAAAAAACGGTACAGATCATCAACATAAACAGCCGTACCCACTACCCAGCCCCAGGGCTCAAAATGCTGCACATAACCAAGCTTGTCTACCGCATCACGAAAACCAGGTTTTGGCCAGTTATAACGTAGATAGCCATTACCTTTTTCCTTAACCAAGGAAGCCACATTCTGTGCCAGGTTCTGGTTCTCTACGGCCGTGACACTTCGTAAAGGCTTCCCGATCATATCGGAAAACACCGGATGCATGATCACCGATCCACTGCGGTCTGTTATCCAGAAATACTCACTGTCACTAAAGCGCATCCCGCGCAGTGCTTTGCGCGCAGCCGCCTGAGCGGCTTGTACTGACATATTTCCACTCATGGCCAACAGGTGATAATTGTTTACCTGGGATATGGCGGTATGAACCCGACTCTTCAGCAAAGTATGATGATTCTGCAACAGCTGATCACGGGAAACACTGAGGTAATACGCATTGGAGAACAGATAGAACCCGAGCAACAAAAGTCCGCCAAGGGTAAATAATCGCGTCGAATGCCTACTAGAAGAGTACTGCATAATAATCCCTTATTTCGGTATGGTTTAATCATACCCAGCACAAGCTGCGCTGCCTACTAGAAACAAGCAATCTAGCGTCCAATTAGTCTCAGCGTAGCCAAGCCTCTTACCCTGCTGTCCAGGCTCACGATCAGATTTTGCGACTTTGCTCGTATTCACGAGCACTTTGCTTAAATCTTGTACTCATCATCCTTAAATCAAGTTACCCATTTTTCATATTTTTGCTAATTTGTCTTATTAAACAACAAAAAACCACTCGAAAAAGCCTCGCATTTCTAGTTACTCTAAAATACGATGTTATCGATACACTGACACTGGGCCGGCGCAGAACGTCTCCACCCCCATGTCAGGCATAGAATTTTTCTTCGATCCGTCAGCACCGAACAGGCTGGATCGTGATTGTTACTGTCAGGAGGACAACATGAAAAATGCCACTATTTCCCTTCGCAAACGTGGTAGCCAAACCCCGGCGGACCCCAATAAAGAAGCGCAGGATGCCGAATTACGCCATCTGCTGCACGGCTTTCAAAAGAAATGCGATAACCTGAAAGTCATGGCCGACCGTCTGAACGAACACGGGCACCTTTCCCCTTCAGGAGAAGCCTGGACCTACGAGACCTTGAAAGAAACGCTGCACGAGCTGAAATTAACTTAGCCCGGCTAGCGGGCAGTAAGGAAGCCAGCCGAAAGCCATACTGCCACTTGGAGGCTTTAGCCGATGATCAAGAACGCATCATCGGCTGCCCAGCCCTATCCATCAAGCCGGGTAGCTTGTAACAACGCAACTCCCTGCTTGTAACCCAATCCGCCATTTCCATGCACAGCGCCCCACCCAGCCTCGCCAGCCTTCAAACGATCAGTAACAGCAATCAAGCCATTCAGCGCAGGGCAGTTCCAAGGCGCCCGGGAAAGATTCAAACCTCCGGTAACGGTAAGCGGATACCGGTTGATAAATGACGTTAATTGCTCCGGCCGCTCAACCAACCCCGTTGCCAACAAAAAACCCAGCGGCGCCACAGGATAGCAGGTGTAGGCCTCCAGCAGCGCCTGCCGCGCATCAAGCAGCGCTTTGAAATCGATACCCGCTTCCCGCTCGCATCGACGCCAACTCTCGGCCAGGTGCTCATAACGCGCAATCTGGGCAATATACCCGGCGCCATCC
>JBFGYY010000517.1:0-2647 GCA_041587095.1 Motiliproteus sp.
GCTGGGTCAGCCCTCGATGATGCGCCTGCCTGAGATAATCGGTGTCAAACTGACCGGTAAGCGTCAGCCGGGAATTACCGCCACCGACATGGTGCTGGCGATTACCGAGTTTCTGCGTAACGAGAAGGTGGTTTCTGCATACCTCGAGTTCTTTGGTGACGGTGCGAAGGCCCTGACCATCGGTGACCGTGCCACCATTTCCAATATGACACCCGAATTTGGTGCGTCGGCCGGTATGTTCTATATCGACGAGCAGACCATCGACTATCTCAAGCTGACCGGTCGTGAGCCTGAACAGGTTGCGCTGGTTGAGCAATACGCCAAAGAGACCGGTCTGTGGGCCGACGATCTGGTTGAAGCCCAGTACAAGCGCGTGTTGGAGTTTGATCTGTCGACGGTTGTTCGCAACATGGCCGGCCCGTCCAACCCGCATCGTCGTCTGCCGACCTCTGCACTGAGCGAGCGCGGTATCGCTGGTGACAAGCTGCTGTCTGATGCCAAAGCGGAAGAAGCAGAAGGTCTGATGCCCGATGGTGCCGTAATCATTGCCGCCATTACCTCCTGTACCAATACCTCCAACCCACGTAACGTCGTGGCTGCTGGTCTGGTGGCGAAGAAGGCTAACGAACTGGGTCTGGTCCGTAAGCCTTGGGTTAAGTCCTCCTTTGCCCCGGGTTCCAAGGTCGCCAAACTGTACCTGGAAGAAGCCGGTCTGTTGCCAGAAATGGAAAAGCTGGGCTTCGGTATCGTCGGCTATGCCTGTACCACCTGTAACGGTATGAGCGGCGCGCTGGACCCCAAGATCCAGCAGGAAATCATCGACCGCGATCTGTACTCCACCGCTGTGCTGTCCGGTAACCGTAACTTCGATGGCCGTATTCATCCGCATGCCAAGCAGGCGTTCCTTGCCTCGCCACCATTGGTCGTTGCTTATGCCATCGCCGGTACCATGCGTTTCGATATTGAAAAAGACGTGCTGGGTAATGATAAAGCCGGCAACCCGGTCACGCTGAAGGATATCTGGCCAAGCGATGAAGAGATCGATGCGATCGTCGCTAAGTGCGTGAAACCTGAACAGTTTAATCAGGTTTACATTCCGATGTTTGATCTGGGTGCGGTAGAGAAGTCTGCGAGCCCGCTGTATGACTGGCGTCCCCAGACCACCTATATCCGTCGTCCTCCGTACTGGGAAGGTGCGTTGGCCGGTGAGCGGACCATGAAGGGCATGCGTCCTCTGGCTGTTCTGGGTGACAACATCACCACCGATCACCTGTCGCCTTCTAACGCGATTCAGGCTTCCAGTGCTGCGGGTGAGTACTGCGCCAAGATGGGTCTGCCGGAAGAGGACTACAACTCTTACGCAACGCACCGTGGTGATCACCTGACCGCACAGCGTGCGACCTTCGCTAACCCGAAGCTGCTTAACGAAATGTGTCGTGACGCAGACGGTAAAGTGAAGCAGGGCTCGCTGGCGCGTATCGAGCCTGAAGGTACCGAGAGTCGTATGTGGGAAGCGATCGAGACCTACATGGAGCGTAAGCAGCCGTTGATCATTATCGCCGGGGCTGATTACGGTCAGGGCTCTTCCCGTGACTGGGCGGCCAAAGGCGTACGTCTGGCCGGTGTGGAAACGATTGTTGCCGAAGGCTTTGAGCGTATTCATCGTACGAACCTGGTTGGTATGGGTGTCCTGCCGCTGGAATTCAAAGCGGGGGATAACCGCAATACTTACGGTATCGACGGGACCGAGACCTTTGATGTGAAGGGTGATATCAGTCCGCGTGGCGATCTTACCGTCGTGATGACCCGTGCTAACGGCGAAACCGTTGAGATCCCTGTGACCTGCCGCCTGGATACTGCCGCAGAGGTGCATGTCTACGGTGCTGGTGGCGTACTGCAGCGTTTCGCCCAGGACTTCCTGGAAGCTAACGCGTAATACGAATTCGGCTGGCGCCGTCGGTATTGTTCCGTTCAGCGCTAGCCGATACTTGTCATAAAAGATGGTGTTTTTAACCATCGCTATTTAGGTTAGCGCTATAGCTATTCGCCCGTGGGGTTAATAGCTATATCGCCCCCTGTGTTTAGACCCAGTCAACCTTAGGATAGATTCCCATGGCTCATGTACCGCAGATCAAAGTGCCCGCTACCTATATTCGTGGCGGAACCAGCAAAGGCGTTTTCTTTAATCTGACCGACCTGCCTGAAACCGCGCAGGTACCGGGCAGCGCGCGAGACAATCTGTTGCTGCGGGTTATCGGTAGCCCCGATCCTTATGGCAAACAGACCGATGGCATGGGAGGCGCAACCTCCAGTACCAGTAAAACCGTCATTCTTTCCAAAAGCACTCAGCCAGACCATGATGTCGATTATCTGTTTGGTCAGGTCTCCATCGACAAGCCCTTTGTCGACTGGAGCGGTAATTGTGGAAATTTAACGGCCGCTGTTGGCGCATTTGCCATCAGTCAGGGGTTGGTGGATGCCGACAGAATTCCGCAAAATGGCATCGCTGTCGTGCGAATCTGGCAAGCAAATATCAGCAAGACCATTGTCGCCAACGTGCCGATGACGAATGGTGAGGTGCAGGAAACCGGTGATTTTGAACTGGACGGCGTGACGTTCCCGGCAGCCGAAGTAGAGGTTGAGTTTA
>JBFGYY010000518.1:0-2645 GCA_041587095.1 Motiliproteus sp.
AGTGCAACACAACGACATCGACTATCAGGGGATAGAACAGCGCTACCTGCTGTCTCCCGGTCAAGCAGGCCTGCATGAACTCCCTCCTCTGGAATTCAATGGCAGTCTACTGGATGAGAACGGCGAGGTTGTCGACCAGCGTTTCTTATCCGAAAGCGTGACTCTGGAGGCTTTACCGATCCCTTCAGCGGAATCCAGCCAACACTGGTTGCCGGCCACCAGCGTGATTGTTACAGAGCAATGGGGTCAGCCTCTGGAAAATATCATTGTAGGTGATACGCGTATCCGTACGCTGACCCTGACCACACGCGGTATACCCGCTCACCTCATCCCCGCCCCTAAGCTCCCGAAGATTAACGGCGTGACCATCGAGTCGTTACCGGCAACCGCTGAACAAAAGGAGCAGAATGGTGAACTGGTGAGTTACGTCACCTTCCCCTTCCAGTTACTGTTTACCACCGCAGGGCCGCTAACGCTGCCGCCCGTTGAGGTTCGTTGGTGGAACACCCGCAACGATCAAGCCGAAACAACCCAGCTAAACAGCCATACATTGACTATTCGCTCCCTGCAGCCAGCCGTGCTTTCGGCCGTAGCAACAAGCCCAGCCCCTGCAGGCTCGCAGCCTGTCAAGCCTGAGCTCCGGCCAGCAAAGCCCCTGCAGGAAAACGACGACTATCGCATGCCTGCCTGGAGCGGCTGGCTCTGGGCCGCTATCGCCATCATCAGCAGCATAGGCTGGACCTATGCGCGCCAGCAAAACCGGCGCCTTATTCAGGAAATAGCGGCAGTAAAAGCGTCCCAGCAAACCAAGCAGCCAATCAGCAATGAAGATCGTTTCCGTCAGCAGGAGGCGGCGGCGTTTGGACCGCTCGCAGGCGCATGCCATCGACAAGATCCCGTCCTTGCTGCCGAGGCGATGATTCAATGGGGTAAATACTACTGGCCCGATGCGGCCGTGGGCTCACTTGAAGACATTGATCGCTGCGCAGCAGATCCAACCCTGAGTTATTTACTGCGAGACCTGCAGTACAGGCTCAGCAATGAGGATGAGGATGACAACTGGCATGGTGGATTGGTTCTTGCGCAGATAGAGCGCCTGAGAAAGCGACGCAACCGCCCTGCCCGTGCCGTTCTGAATGACGAAACTTCAGAGCCTGAAACAGACATCGTTGTCAGCCTTGGCGCCCAGAAACGGCCGTAGCGATCTGTGACGGCGACCGATTTGGCCGCCGTTCTGATCAGGTAATCAACGCCCCAAGAATGATGGGGCTGCATTCAGAGCCCCATCGACAGCATGGATCAGTTTACGATTGAGTCTTGCGACTCGATGTTCAGGCCAGCATCATAAGGGTATTGAGGGTGGATGATATCGGTGACGGTGAACGTGATCTCACCAGACTCCTGTGTTCGCGGCGACTTCAAGGTCACTTGCCCAAGGCTTTTACGCCGCCCTGAAGTTAAACCGACCTCGTCCTGAAGAACCATTCCGCTCCAATAACCGTGCACTTCAGCACCTTCCAGCAGATTGCCTTGAGGATCAACTACCGTTATCACAGCAATGGCATTCCAGCCTTTTTTGGAGGCCACCAATGACATTTCGATAGACTTCACGGACACAGACGGAACCTTATCTACAGCCTGAAAGTCCAGCCCCGATATTTCCACCTGACCAGCATCCAGTTTTAGCCCGTCAATCTGATCGGTTACAAATGCCAGCTGCCCGGCAGTGTCGATCACTTTCAGACGATAGGTACCCAGTGGCAGCAAAACTTCGTAACGACCGTCTTCGCCCACCGACACCACCGTGAACGGTGTGTTTACATAATTACCGGCAACCGCGTCATAAACATAAACTTCTATCATCAACCGACACTGGGTTGGTGTGTCGCAGAATGCAAAGCCGGCGTCAGCCGTACTTACATCCAGCCGTCCGCTTATGCGCGGTATGGTAGCGGAAAAGTCAGCAACTGCAGCTCCGTTTTCCTGACTCAACACCAAGCCGGTTTGCACATCAGGCAAAAAGACCATCTGCTGACCCGCATCGACCATGACAGCCTTATATTCTCCTAAACCCAGCTCAATCGCATAACTACCATCAGCCTTTACCTGCTCGGATGCCACAGGCATGCCACTGTATTGGCCGACCACTGAATCAAACGCGTAAATATCCACCCTGAAACGACATGCACCATTAGAATCACAGTAGCTGACGCTAGCTGCATCGCGTGGATCAAGACTCAAACGACCGCTGATACCTGACTCTGTGGCGACAAAATCAGCTGTCACTGCACCATTTTCAGGTGTCAGCTGCAAACCCTCCAGCGCCTCTGGGGCAAAGTAAAAACGCCCCGACAGGTCGACAGGTACGGCTTTATAGATGCCCATCGCCAATTCAACACTATAGGTTCCGTCTGGTTCAACCGGCACTCTAACGGCGGGGTAATACTGGGCAGAATTGGCATCCCAGTAATAGGTTTCGACCATCAGAGAGCAATAGCCTGAAGGGTCACAGGGCGTAAAGCCCGCCGGTCCCGTAATCCGGCCGGAGATCCCCATCGGCGCTGCGGTAAAATCGACCACTGCCGGCCCGTTTTCGGCTGTCAGTTGCACGCCTTCCTGCATACCGGGGGTAAAATGATAGCGCC
>JBFGYY010000519.1:0-2639 GCA_041587095.1 Motiliproteus sp.
CCCCTATTTCGGCTTCGAGATCCCCGGCGAGCCCGGTAAATATTTTTACGTATGGCTCGACGCCCCGATCGGCTACATGGCAAGTTTCCGCAACCTGTGCGCTCGCAACGCCGATCTGGATTTCGACGACTATTGGGCCAAGGATTCCAAAGCCGAGCTGTACCACTTTATCGGCAAGGATATTATCAACTTCCACGCCCTGTTCTGGCCCGCCATGCTCTCCTGCGCGCAGTTCCGTACCCCGACAGCGGTGCACGCCCACGGTTTCCTGACCGTTAACGGCAAAAAAATGTCCAAATCTCGCGGCACCTTTATCAAGGCCGGCACCTATCTGGAGCATCTGGATCCGGAATACCTGCGCTATTACTTCGCCGCCAAACTCAACAACCGTGTCGAAGATCTGGACCTGAATCTGGACGATTTCGTGCTACGGGTTAATTCAGATCTGATCGGCAAAGTCGTCAACATCGCCAGCCGCAGCGCCGGCTTTATTACTAAAAAGTTTGACGGCCAGCTATCGGCCAGCGACGCCGAACCGGAACTCACAGCCCGCTTTGCCGCGGCCGGCGACCAAATTGCCGGTTATTACGAAGGGCGCGAGTTCAGCAAAGCGATCAAGGAGATCATGCTGCTCGCCGATGCGGCCAACGAGTATATCCATGAGCAGGCGCCGTGGGCGCTGGCCAAAGAGGAAGGCCAGGAAGCGCGCGTGCAGGCCATCTGTTCCGTGGGCATCAACCTGTTCCGCCAGCTGATGACCTACCTGAAGCCGGTCCTGCCGGCCATGGCCCGGCAGGCAGAAGCATTCCTCAACGATACCCTGGACTGGAACAGCGCCCAGACACCACTGCTTGATCATCGCATCAATAAGTTCAAACCACTGATGACCCGTGTCGAAAGTGAAAAAATTGACGCCATGCTCAATGCCTCCAAAGAGGTTCTGAGTGCCGAAGCCTCCTCCAAGCCACCTGTGGCGCAGAAAGAGTCCTTCGAACCCATCGCTGATGAGATTCAATTTGAGGATTTCGCCAAAATCGACCTGCGTATCGCCCTGATCGAGAAGGCCGAACATGTCGATGGCGCGAAAAAACTGCTGCGACTGACGCTTAACATAGGCAACGACACGCGCAATGTCTTTGCGGGCATCAAAAGCGCCTACGCCCCGGAGCAACTGGAAGGCAAACACACCGTAATGGTCGCCAACCTCGCTCCTCGCAAAATGAAATTCGGCATGTCGGAAGGCATGGTGTTAGCAGCAGGTCCCGGCGGCAAGGACCTGTGGATTCTCGAACCGCACAACGGCGCGAAGCCGGGAATGCGCGTCTGCTAACAAAATAGGATATATCAATAATTCACCCATAGAGCGAAGGGTATTTATCCTCGCTCTATTGTCGTGCATAATAAAAGCGCACCACGTGAGAATTCGAGTAAGAACCAGCCCCCAAGGACGGAGTTATGTTGTCTATCGTCGCTAATACCCATGATCCACGCAGCAGTGAACGCGAACAGACCCAGCCGCGTCTATCGCTAACCTATCAACTGATAATCATGATGGCACTGGGCCTGACTCTGGTGGTTGCAACCACCATGCTACCGATGGATGCGGTACATGAGATCACCCACGATGCCCGGCATGCCTTGGGGTTTCCTTGCCACTAAGACGTTTAAACACATAGATGCTACGCCAGCTATTGTTTCGAGCACTATTCGCAGGTTTCCTTTCCTCATTGCTGCTCACCGTTGTGCAGGGGATAGAGTTGATCCCCTTGCTTCACGACTCAGAAGCTCGCCAACTGAATTCAAGCAGCTCTTCGGTTGCAACAGACCCTCTAAACAGCCAGCCAAGTCAATCTCACGACGCGCAAGCATCGCCCCCCGCTCCCTCTCATGAACGCCAACTGTACACGCTGCTGACAAATACAATCATCTCCTGGGGCTACGCCCTCGTGATCTGCGCCACAATGGCATTGCATCACTTGCACAGCACACGCCCCCCGGTCACCCGGGCTTCCGGTCTGATCTGGGGGCTCGCCGGTTATATTGCTTTTTACGTCGCACCAACCATGGCGATCCCACCACAAACGCCAGCCAGCGAAATATTCCTGACAGACGGCCTGCTGTCACTCTCCCTGCCCTTGCAAAAAACCGCCTGGCTGGCGGTATCAATCACCACCGCAGCGGGCATCGCCGGCATCTATTACGCCAAAGGTCAGAAAAAATTATGGGGAGCTGCCGTACTAATATTGCCACAGCTGCTCCTCGCAACACTCGGCAGCGAGTTGACTCACTCAGCAATGCACCCGCAACACAACAACCTCGATGCAAAAATCGCCTCGATAACCGCCGCCAGCTACTCAAAGATCGGATACATCACCAACCTACTGTATTGGCTGGTGCTGGGGTTTCTTTGCGCAGGGTTTAAGGACTCAGAGGCAAAGCCGAACAGCACAAACCTGTAACACAATAGTTCAGATAGCAGCTCAACCCTGCCTCTTCACGAAATTTCGTCTCAAGCGCAAAATTACCGCTAGCTACTTATCAAATGAGTTTTAACTGCTATGATGTTGGCATATTTTTCATTTTCATCATGCTAGGAGCAATAAATATGATGAATGCATTTTCAGAATTGCTACGCACCC
>JBFGYY010000520.1:0-2634 GCA_041587095.1 Motiliproteus sp.
ACAAAGAACTGCTTGCCCTGTGGGATGATCGCCTGTTCGGGGATCATCAGTGCATTGGCGTTGTTACTCAATGTCAGCTCTACATTGGCGAACAGACCGGGACGCAGACGACCTGCGTCGTTGGGGATGATCGCGCGGATATCCAGGGTTCGGGTGCGTACGTCAATCTGTGGCGCGATGGCGTAGATTTTACCCTGGAAGGTTTCACCGGCGTAGGCGTCCAGTGTGACGGTGACTTGCTGATTCTGACGTACCTGAGACAGGTAGCGCTCGGGGACACGAAACTGCACTTTGATCTTGGACGCATCGACCAGTTCAACCAGATTCTGGCCTGCGCTGACGTAATCCCCCATGCTGACCTGACGCAGCCCGAGTTGTCCGCTGAACGGCGCGTGAATGGTCATCTTGTCCAGACGGGTATCGGTAAGCCGGACCTCGGCCTGGTCGATCTGCAGCTGCGCCAGCGCTTTTTCGCGTTCGTGGCGCGAGCCGAGTCTGCGACTCAGCAGCTGTTCGGCCTGATCGAACTCGACCTGGCTGAGCTGTTGCTTGGCTTGTGCCTGCTGACGGGCTGCCTCATAGGTCGAGGACTCCAGAGAGAACAGCTTGCTACCGCGCTTGACCTGCTGGCCTTCGCGGAAATGGATCTCTCCGATTCGGCCGGTCAGTTCGGGGCGCAGCATGATGGCTTCGTTGGCTTGCAGGCTGCCGACGGCCTGTACCGTATGGGCGATAGGCTGGGTCTGAATGCGGATTACTTCGGCGGGTAACCCCTGCTGTGCGGGCTGGGCCGCTTGAACTGCGCCGGCAAACAGCGTTGCCAGGGAAAGGCAGATAGCCCGGATTCTGAAGGGGGTCATGTGATGTCCTTTGGCTTGTACAGAGGGTCCACTGAGTCTGATAGCGGGACCTGTGAGTTTCAAAACGGGGTTTGTCAGATGCATAACGCGGGCAGAATTACTGTTCATGGGCGGGTGACCTGAAGTATCCGTCCAGCAGGTGGGTGACGACCAAGCGTAGCGGCGCCGCTGACTGATCAACCTTCATACGCAGAATCGCGCCTTGCCATGCACTGAAGAACAGCGACGCCAACTCATCAGCCGGGATATCGCTGCGCACGGTGCCTTCCTGCTGTGCGGTGATCAAATCGGCCTGGATACAGGCCAGCACTTCCTGACTTGAGCGGTGGATCGCTTCACGAAAGTAGGGGCTGCTGTTCGCCAGTTCGCCGCTGAGGTTGGCGAGCAGGCAGCCGGTCATCGGCGTCTGTGTTTCATATTCATCGATGATGATATTCAGGGCGCGTCTGATCTGACTGAGTTTATCGAGCTCCGGCTGCTTGAATTCGGTCTCCCAGCGATCGAACTGCAAAGCGCGGTAGTGATTAATGATCTCGACCGCGAAGTGTTCTTTAGATTCGAAGTAGTGGTAGAAGGAGCCTTTGGGAATGCCGGCGGCATTAAGTATCTCCTTCAGACCGGTTCCGTTGTAACCCAGATTATTAAACAGGGTAAAACCCTGCTCCAAAATCTGCTCACGGGTGCGGTCGCTTTTTCTGGCGGCGTTCATAAAGGCCTCGAGCACGTTGTTGCGGTGACTGAGTAAAAATAGACCAGTCGTCTAGATTGCGCAATATCATATTAGACCAGTCGTCTAGTCGTCAACCGGTCGGTTGGTTTTTTTATAGATGTCAGGTGTGTTGGAACAGAAACTTGCTATGAACAGGGCGGCTTAATCATCTGCCTTAAAGTTGATACGGTGTTAAATGACTACACTTAGCTTGGCCGATTGCCGGTCATCTTTTTTAACCTGGCGAGTTATCAGCTTGACGCAGGGATGCGCCAACATAAGCCATAAGCCCGATGCGAGCCCTCATAGCGCCAGCGGCATTATGTGGTTGCACCCGCTTGTGGGAGACCGATGGATAGATTGGTTTGGATGCCAGTCAGTCCTACGGATAGCCGATTGATAGTGAGGCCCTATGCCCAATATGTCTGCAGGACTAATGCCCCCCAAGGTCATATTGTTTGACTGGCACGGTACGCTGGTCGATACCCTGGATGCGATGTTCAGCGCCATGGAAGAGATGCTGCCGCAACTGGAGGATCTCGATCTGGTCGATCGTTTGTTGCCCGAGGCAGAGTGCCGTACAGCGGATGACATCAAGTTAGTGCGCTATATCCGCATATTCCGGCGTTTGCATCCGAAAATTCTTGCTGAGCGCCGGGTTTCGCGTACGGAGTTATTCAATGCCATTTTTGGTGATGATACTGAGGCTAAGCGTCTGGCTCATGAGGCTTACAATCACTGTTATCGTAACTACTATGGTCAGGTGCAGCCTTTTCAGGATGGGATTGGCCTGTATTTACAGGCGCTGAAAAGCCTTGGAATGACGCTCGGTGTGGCGACAAACCGAAGCCGCGAGTTTCTCGATCATGAGCTGCAAACCGTGGATGAGGGTGAATGGTGCGGTTTTATATCGACCACCGCCTGCGCTGATGATGTGGTTAATTACAAGCCGCATCCCGAGGTCATTCATGCCGCGTTATCGCGGGTCGGGGTGATGCCCGGAGCAGATTGCTGGTATATCGGTGACAGCTATCAGGATATGGTGACGGCAAAAAATGCCGGTGT
>JBFGYY010000521.1:0-2632 GCA_041587095.1 Motiliproteus sp.
AAGCCTAGCGTCTCGCTGGGGAGGGAGGGGCCATACAATGTCGCATTTGCCGACATCTTAATCACTGAGCCTAATGTCCGCTTTCAGCGTTGATCAGGGAATAGAGGCGCTTTGCCACGGTAGGAGAAACTAAAAAGCCAGAGCGAGTGCTCTGGCTTTTTAGGCTTTGGATACAATTTTAAATCCAAAAAATTAAATCATCATTTTAGCCGCACTTCGAGTCGCCGCAATTCAGGCACGTGTAACAACCGTCCATCAAGATTGCCGCTTTGACGTTACATTTGCCGCACAGCTGGGCATCTGCCGGGAAGGCGCCCTTGGCATCGTTGCTGGCATCAGTCTTGCCGTTACCACCGCGCAAAGACTCGTACTGTGCACGCTTTTCATCAACCAGTTTCTGCTGATGTTCGTCCAGCCCTTCGTCCTGCAGCATACCGATCATCTTCATATGGTTTTCAATCGCTTCACCGATCTCAGCTACCAGTGAAGGCATAAACTTACCGCCTTTCTTGAAGTAGCCGCCCTTAGGATCGAAGACCGCCTTAAGCTCTTCAACCATAAAGGTGATATCACCGCCCTTACGGAAGACTGCCGAGATAACCCGTGTCAGAGCAACAACCCACTGGTAGTGCTCCATGTTCTTCGAATTAATGAAGATCTCATAAGGGTGGCGCTGTTCGTGCTCGGTCCCCTCGTTAAGGACGATATCGTTAATGGTGATATACAACGCATGCTCAGACATCGGCGTCTTGATCTTATAGGTAGAACCCAGCAGCAGTTCGGGGCGGCTCAGGTTTTCGTGCACCTTCTCCAGCTCACTGACCGCCGCTTCGACGGCTTGCTGCTGCTTTGCTTTATCTTCCTCTGTGACAACTTTGTAAGCCACAATGGGTTTTTCAATTTTAAAAGCCATAATCTTTTCCGTTATTCAATTCGGTATAGGAGCGTCAGCAACGGCGTTAGAACTTGCCGTAATAACCTTCTTTCAAGGCATCGAACAGGTTGGCGGCGTTGTGCGTTTCGCCATCGTACTCAACCTCTTCGTTACCCTTCAGCTCGACAACCGAACCGTCTTCCAGCGTGAACTGGTAGGTCGTATTTTCAAGATCCTGTTCTTTAACCAACACGCCCTGGAACGCTTCCGGGTTAAAGCGGAACGTGGTGCAGCCCTTCAGCCCCTTCTCATGAGCATACAGATAGATGTCTTTAAACTGCTCGTAGGGGTAGTCCGTTGGCACGTTGGCGGTCTTGGAGATCGAGGAATCGATCCAGATCTGCGACGCCGCCTGAATATCGACATGCTGCTTGGGGGTGATGTCTTCTGCGGTAATAAAATAGTCAGGCAGCTGCTCAGCCGGATCTTCGCTATAAGGCATAGCCGCGCCGTTAACCAATTGACGATAGGCCAGCAGCTCGTAAGAGAACACATCGACTTTCTCTTTGGACTTCTTACCTTCACGAATAATATTGCGTGCGTAATGGTGCGCAAAACTCGGCTCAATACCGTTGCTGGCATTATTGCCTACCGACAGCGAGATGGTGCCGGTTGGTGCAATGGAGCTGTGGTGAGTGAAGCGACACCCCTGCTCGGCCAGCGCGGCAACGAGTTCGGGTTCGGCAGCGGCAACTTTCTGCATATAACGGCTGTAACGCGCATGCAGGATCTTACCGGCAACCTTGTCACCCAGTTTGTAACCGTCGGCAGCCATTTCCGGGCGCTTGCGTAACATCTCACCGGTCACTTCAAACAGCTCATCCATGACGGGAGCCGCACCCTTTTCCTGAGCCAGCTCCAGGCCGGTACGCCAGCCTGTTACCGCCAGTTCACGGGTCACTTCTTCGGTGAATGCAACGGAAGCTTCGTCGCCGTACTGCATACGTAACATGGTGACTGTAGAACCAAGCCCCAGATACCCCATACCGTGACGACGCTTGTGGGTGATTTCGTGGCGCTGCTGCTCCAGCGGCAGACCATTAATTTCTACCACGTTATCCAGCATACGGGTGAAGATGGCGACTGTTTTACGGTAGGCGTCCCAATCGAAGCGAGCCTCGGCGGTAAACGGGTTCTGTACAAACTTGGTCAGGTTGATCGAGCCGAGCAAACAGCTGCCGTATGGCGGCAATGGCTGTTCTCCGCAAGGATTGGTCGCCCGGATATTCTCGCAGAACCAGTTGTTATTCTGCTCGTTAACTTTGTCGATCAGAATAAAGCCTGGCTCTGCAAAGTCATAAGTGGAACTCATGATGACGTCCCACAGCCGCTGTGCACGGATCGTCTTCGTGATCCGGCACGCGACCAGGCCAGAATCGTTGGTTACATAACCGGTCTTGGTGGGCCAGTCACGCCAGATAACCTTGCTGCTGTCCGCGAGGTCGATGGTATCGATAGCAACTTCTTTCTCGGTCAGCGGGAAAGCAAGCGGCCATTCCGCATCCTGCTTGACCGCCTCGATAAACTCATCGGTGATCAACAGCGACAGATTAAACTGACGCAGGCGGCCAGCCTCACGCTTGGCACGGATAAAATCGACGACATCGGGATGGCCGATATCGAACGTGGCCATCTGTGCGCCACGACGCCCACCTGCTGAGGAGACGGTGAAACACATCTTGTCGAAGATATCCATGA
>JBFGYY010000522.1:0-2620 GCA_041587095.1 Motiliproteus sp.
ACGTACCGCGCAAGAGCGACGGCCGGGCGAACTTGACAACCAATGCCGCCTGCTTTGGCTGCACCATCGCCTGCGGACGTATTTCCAGCATCGACAAGAAACACTTTTCAGTCGAAAACAAACCCCAATACCATCACAGTTCGGGCGGCCTGGAATACGAAAGCGCCTGGTCTCTGGGTTCCGACTGCGGCGTCGATGACCTGGATGCAGCCACCTACGCCAACTTCATCTGTAACGAAGATGGCTTTGATCCCATCACGTTCGGCGCCACTCTTGCAGCCGCGATGGAGCTGTACGAAGAAGGCGTGATCACCAAAGAACATACCGGTGGTATTGAACTCAAATTTGGTTCAGCCGAAGCACTGGTGAAGATGGTTGAGTTAACCGCTCGCGGCGAAGGATTCGGGGCTGAACTGGGCCTGGGTTCCAAGCGTCTGTGCGAAAAATACGCGCGCCCCGAGCTGTCCATGGCAGTTAAAGGTTTGGAATTCCCCGCTTACGATCCCCGCGGGGTTCAGGGCATGGGACTGACCTACGCCACATCCAATCGCGGAGCCTGTCACGTTCGGGGCTATACCGTTGCATCGGAAATACTCGGAATTCCGGAAAAGACCGACCCGCTGGCAACCGAAGGCAAGGCAGGACTTGTCAAAGCGTTCCAGGACGCGACCGCAGCTGTCGACTCCACCGGCTTATGCCTGTTTACCACCTTTGCCTGGGGACTGGAGAACTTCGCACCGCAGCTGGATGCCGCCTGCGAAGGCGAATGGACCGTGGAACGTCTGGCCGAAGCCGGTGAGCGTATCTGGAACCTTGAGCGCGACTTCAACCTCGCAGCCGGCCTGACAGGTAAAGATGACACGCTGCCAAAGCGCATCCTCAAAGACGCCGCCAAGAGTGGACCGGCCAAAGGCATGGTCAACCGGCTCGGCGACATGCTCCCGGAGTACTACCAACTGCGCGGCTGGGACACCGAAGGCGTTCCTACCAGGGAAACGCGCCAGCGGCTGGGTACCACGCAACTCTTTAGTTAAACCTGCAAGGTAACTAAACCGGCATCGCCGGCGACGACGTTGTCGCCGGCGTGTTCCGACTTCGGAGACCCACTATGCGTTACGTGATTATCGGCGCAGGACCTGCAGGAGTCATGGCGGCACAGACTCTGCGAGAACTCGCCCCATCAGCCGAAATAGTCTTGGTAGGCAAGGAAAAAGAGCCCCCCTACTCACGCATGGCTATTCCCTACCTGCTTACTGACAAGATCAGCGAGTCCGGCACTTACCTGCGCAAAGCCGACGATTTTTATCAAACACACAATATTCAGTTACTGCAGGGCCAGGTTACCCGCCTTGATCCGCAGCAAAAGCAAATCCATCTGCAACACGACACAAACCCCAAACAGGAAACGCTTTCTTACGACAAATTACTCATCGCTTCCGGTGCGACACCGGTTAGCCCCCCAATCCCGGGCATCGATGCCCCCGGCGTTTCAACCTGCTGGACCCTGGAAGATGCCAGGCAGATCATTGCCGGCACGCAACCGGGATCCAAGGTGGTGTTGATGGGTGCCGGATTTATTGGCTGTATCATTCTTGAGTCGCTTGCGCTGCGCAACGTCGATTTGACGGTCGTCGAAATGGGCGACCGGATGGTGCCGCGCATGATGAACGAAAAAGCAGGCAATCTGCTTAAACAATGGTGCATAAAGAAGGGGGTCAACGTTCTCACTTCCGCGCAGGTATCCACGATTCACAGCGCCCCGGCACCACAACAAGGCGGTATTTTAGCCAGCCTGAAACGACTTTTTGCCGGGGCTTCAGAACCGGCGCAACAATCAACGCCTCTACGTGTGGAGCTGGCCAACGGACAGTCACTGCCTGCTGATCTGGTTATTTCAGCCACCGGCGTACGCTCTAATATCGAGTTTTTAACCGGCTCCGGTATCGAAACCGATCAGGGCATACGCGTTAACCAGTTTCTGCAAACCAGTGATCCGAATATCTGGGCTGCCGGCGATGTTGCCCAGGGCAGAGATTTCTCAACGGGCGAGTTTCAGGTCCAGGCGATTCAGCCCACCTCTGTCGAGCACGGCAAACTGGCCGCCAGAAATATGGCCGGTACGCCTACCCCACACCGGGGTTCCATCAATATGAACGTTCTGGACACGCTGGGGCTTATCTCCTGTTCTTTCGGCCTCTGGATGGGCGTTGAAGACGGGGACAACATTGAACGCTACTGGCCCGAGGCTTTCCGCTATTTAAATCTGCAATTTCGGGACGACGTGCTGGTAGGCGCCAGCTGTGTGGGTATGACTGAACATGTCGGCGTATTACGCGGCCTGATCCAGAGCGAGGTCCCACTCGGCCCCTGGAAAGACGCGCTCAAAAAGGATCCGTCCAGATTAATGGAGGCGTACCTTGCAAGCACCCAGGGTGCCGCACTAAGATCAAAACACTAATGCCGGTAATTTTCAGTGCTTGCGAGTCTGACTTATGAAAATAAACCTAAAGTTTTTTGCATCATTCAGCGTGCATCTGCCCGAAGGTGCTAAAGATAATGAAGTCGCCGTTCAATTGCCCGACGATATCACCGTGCACGGAGTGCTGGACAAATACGGCAT
>JBFGYY010000523.1:0-2612 GCA_041587095.1 Motiliproteus sp.
CACTGCCTTCCAACCCGACCAACGACATTAAACAGGCGTTGCAGCGTCAGGAATTCCATCTGCTTTACCAACCCCAGATAGACCTTAAGAACGACGCCCTTATAGGCATGAGCGCACAACTGTGTTGGTTAAAACCCGGACTGGGTATGGTTGACGCCGAAAAATTACTGCCGGCAGGCCAAAAGGACAAACCGTCCCTGCCTGTGGGAGCCTGGTTGCTGAAGACAGCGTGCCTGCAGCGCATGAACTGGCAGAAGAAAGGGATTCACTGCGGTCCCCTGACCGTTCGCCTTAGCGAAAAACTGTTTGAATTCGACAATCTGCCGTCGATGGTTACAGACATGCTCACAAACACCCATCTGCACCCAAAGAATTTAATCCTCGATGTTACGGGCGTTATCGCGGGGCAAGAAAACGATGAGGTCCTACCGACCTTAAAAAATCTCAAGGCGCTGGGGATCGGACTCTGTGTCGACGCAAGCGCGTTAAGCAGCAATACTCTGCGGGCACTCCCCCTGGATGCTCTGCGAATCAATCCGGCCATCGTCAGCAAGGTAATGAGTAATAACGTCGACTCCATTATTGCCCGATCCATCATCGCCTTCGGGCATCAGCTAAAGCTTCCCGTCATTGCCGAAGGTGTTGATAACCCGAAGCTCCGGGAGTACTTGCGCACTAAGGGCTGCAAACAGATTCAGGGATCCTATATCAAGCCTCCGGTTACCAGTCACGAAGCCGCCGAATGGGCCGTCGAATATATCTACCTGCATTCCCGCGATGCCGCACTAAAAACTGCCAGCGAAAGCTGATTGCAATAAGAAGTTGCTGTCCTAAGATCCGGGCACGACGACACCTGCCCAAGGGTGCCTTTGCTTATCCAAGTAAGAAGGTCCAGGGCTCGCACACCCGCTGGCTCAAATCATCGCCCTGCCCCAAACGCTACAATATAAATCTCGTGATATGACTCAGCGCCGCCCTGAAAGTATTGGCGTATTAGGCGGTGCTTGTATAAAATAGCCAGCCTTTAATTAAGAGAAACCTAATATTGAGAACTAAGGCATGAACAGACTGAAAACTTACGCCTGGTGGTACTGGTGCCTCACCGTGCCGGCGCTTGCATTTGCTGTCGCTCAGCATCAGAGCGGACTCTTCGTTGCGATCATCCTTTGCGTTATCCAGATCGGCCATTTTTATAGCCGGGAAAGAAGCGTGGCAGCATTCCCTGTTCAAGTACGGGTGGCCTATTTAGGCCTTTTACTCCTATCCCTCCTGCCAGGAGGACTGTTCATTCTGTGGATACAATTGATCGGCACATCAGCCATGGTCACTATCAACTATTGCCTGCTCGCCAGGGTGCTCACCCTGATGCCCTGGAATCGTAATGCCCCCCTAACCTATGCCAGTATCCGCGACACGCTCTTCTCTCCGCCCGTAACCGGAAGCGTTCACCAACAAACGCCGACCACAACAGCAAAATTGTCGCCGTAAGCAAATGGGAACGGCTACGCTTGTGGAGAATTCTTTTATATCCGAGCCCCGGCTAAGGATCTTCATACCTTTCAACCATCAAATGCTCGATCAGCAGGTTATTAGTATCGAGCAAGCCTTTCGCCTGCAGGCTTTGATATCCTGAATCGAATCGCTTGGCTATTTCTGGTGATTCTTTAGTAACCCAAAGAACCATCGGCTTGTTCATCAGGGGCTTAAAATGGAGGCCTGCGATCGCCTTCTGCTGTATATACCACTGGAACTCACCCCCTCCCCACAAGTAAACAGCCCTGTCACGATCCAGCATTCTCAACGCAGCGATGCTCGAGTTTGCGCGGTGGACCTGAAGGTCACCACGACGCTCAGCTCCTTCCAGATCATCAAAGTAACTATAGGGCGACTGCCAGCCCTGTACAATGATCACACCATCACCTGCCATACCAGCTAGATTGCTGGGAATTATCGATACCGGCAGCTTCGAATACAGCCCCGATTTCCAGGGATATTGCCACTTACTTTCAAAACAACAAGTCTTGAAGCGTTTGAAATTAACTGTCACCAGACCCTGTACTTCGGCTCTTTCCAGCTCTGCATATGCTCTTGATACCGGTCGCATTTGAAAACGACAATCCAAATCAGCTTCTGCGCAAATTTGTTTCAGGGTTTCACCGATCAATCCTGAAAACTTCCCACTCTTGGCTGTGTGGTATAAAGGTGGGTATTCGAATACCGCGATATCCACCCGCAACACCGCTCTATGCTCAGCCGCGCCACTTTGCAACGAAGTGAGGGCTATGCATAACGCAAGGATATAGGATGTCCTGAATAGACTAACTTGATGACCTTGAGCCTGAACGACACAGCCTGTTCGGCTTAATTTTTTGAGCAACAATTTCAGCACAATACTCACAGCCCTCAAACAACGAGACTCCTGACAATTTAAATCAGCATAGCCGATATCTATTTCTGCGCTATTTAGTGCCTGGTCGCGTTACGAAGCCTCAGCAATGGCTCAGGCCGCATTAACGGGCACAAAATTCCTGATACTCTTTTAGCCCACATATGTCAGTTTTCCGCAGCAGGCAGTTATAGGCGGGCAAACGAGCGAAAACAACCAGAGAAGC
>JBFGYY010000524.1:0-2603 GCA_041587095.1 Motiliproteus sp.
CGCGGTGAGCTGCGCGGCCTGAATGTGGGCAATCCCAAGGGTTTCAGTAACGCCAATGCCCTGAGCATGGGGGAAGTGGCGCTGGAGATCGACCCTGCCAGTGTCACCGGTCCGGTCATCGTTATCAACGAGGTGCTGATCAGCAATACCCAACTGCTGGCGGAACTGAAGGGGCTAAAGGACAGCAATCTGCAGGCGTTGTACAACAACGTCAGGGCCAATACTGCCGGTAGCGGCAAGGCCCAGGCGCAGCCCGCCGCGGGCGAGCAGGCCGAGGTGCGGTTGGCGGTGAAAAAGTTTACCTTTGCTGACGGCTCCATTCAGCTGGTGTCGGACCAGTTGGGGGAAAAAACCCTGCAGTTACCGGCGATCCGCTTGCGCGACCTGGGTTCGGTAGAGCAGGGGTTGGCCCCCGACGAACTGGCTGCTGCGGTGATGCAGCCGATCCTGGCCGCCGCCAAGGAAGCGGTTCAGGATTACGTCGAGGGCTTGGCGAAAGACAAGGCCAAGGAGGCGCTGAAGGACAAATTGTCCGAGAAGCTGGGGGAAGATGGCGCGGAAAAGCTCGACAAGTTGAAATCGCTGTTTGATCGCTAAGGCGCTGTTGCATAGCTGTTTACTGCGCAGCCCTAAGCGGCGCAGTAACGACGCTTGTTTCTTGGGCGGGCAATAAGGAGGGCAATAATTGGACGGGCTATGTTTTGAAACGTCTATGTTTTGAAAGGTCTATGTTTTGAAAGGTCTATGTTTTGAAAGGTCTATTTTTTGAGAAGGCTACGGTTAAAGGGCTGGCTTTTGCGACGGGCTGTATGTGGTTTAGTCGGGCAGTTTGATTCAACTAAACAGAGTATATTTACCGGTTAAGTCACCGCCTGCAAGCTTTTTCTGCAAAAACATGCTGGATCATGTACAATGGCGATCAATTTCAATAGAGGTTCCCCCTGCTATGCCTGCCAAGCCTAAAACCGCAGCAGCAAAAAAGAAGCAACCAGTCGCCGTAGAATCTTCTGAGAGCATCGCCCAGCAAACCGAGGCGTTCCTGAAGTCCGGGGGCAGCATCGACCACATCAAGTCCGGAATCAGCGGCCAGCAGAGCATGGCAGGCCCCAAACACATTTCCCTGGGCAACAGCAAACCGGCCAAATAAGCCCGGCTTGAGTGTCCCTGGCGGTTAGCTGTTGCCTTTAACAGCTACTGCCTTGCAATAGCCCCGAATGAAACCCCTGATTTACTCTGCTGGCCTGGTCTTGCACCGGCCAGCGGAGTATAGCTGTGGGCTAAAGGCGCTGATCCTGACTGTTCTGGACTTATTCAGGTCCTAATCCTGTTCCGACTCAAACAAGCGGGCGTAGTGGCCGCCGTTCTTGATCAATTCTGCGTGAGTGCCCTGTTCCACGATTTTGCCGTGATCCAGCACGATCAGGCGGTCGGCACGAAGGATGGTGGACAGTCGGTGGGCGATGACAAAGGTTGTCCTGGAGCGCGCCAGGTCTTCCACGCCTTCGGTGATGATGGCTTCGGATTCGTTGTCCAGGGACGAGGTCGCCTCGTCGAGAATAAGGATCGGTGCATCTTTCAGGAAGGCACGGGCAATGGCCAGGCGCTGGCGTTGGCCGCCGGACAGTTTCAGTCCGTTTTCGCCAATCTCGGTGTTGAGCTTGTCGGGCAGGGCCTCGATAAATTCCAGTGCATGGGCTTTCTCCAGCGCGGCGATAATCTCGGCGTCGCTGTAGGTGCTGACACCATAGCTGATATTGTTGCGAATGGTGTCGTTAAACAGGGCCACATGCTGGCTGACAATGGCAATTTGCTCGCGCAGGTTGGCCAGTTTGTAGCGATTGATATCGACCCCGTCGATAAATATCTTGCCGTCATCCACCTCGTACAGGCGGTAGATCAGGCTGGAGAGGGTGGATTTGCCGCTGCCGCTCTTGCCCACCAGGGCAATCATTTCACCCGGGTTGACATGCAGCGAGATGTTTTCCAGCACCCGCTTGTCGGTGGCGGGGTAGTGAAAGGTGAGGTCGCGAATGTCGATGTCACCGCGAATTCGATCGGCCTGGTAATCGCCCTCATCTTTTTCTGCACGCTGGTCGAGAATCGCAAAAATCAGTTCTGCGCCAATAATACCCTGCTGGATAGTGACGCCGACGCCGCTCAGTTGGCGCAGCGGCTTGGGAATCAGGGCGGCAGCAGTGAGGTAGCCAACCAGTTCACCAGTGGTGTTTTGCGCCAAAATGGCCGGGTCGAGCAGCAAAAAGATAATCATTGCCACCGCAATGGCCACCACCAGTTGCGAAACGGGTGAGAACATGGCCTGTACACGGCGTATCTTCAGCTGGCTTTTATAGGCCACGTTGAGGGCCTTGGCGTAGCGTGACATCTCGTACTTTTCCGCGCCGAAACCGCGCACCACACTGTAATTGCCAATGGTTTCCTTGGATACCTGCATGGCTTCACCGAGGGCGCTTTCATTGCGGCGGGTGATTTTGCGGAAGCGCTTGGATGTGCTGGTTACCATCCAGGCGAGTAATGGTGCCGCCAGTAAAAAGATCGCTGACAGCTGCCAGTTCAGGTAAAAGACATAGGCGAGCAGGCAAACG
>JBFGYY010000525.1:0-2595 GCA_041587095.1 Motiliproteus sp.
AATGTTATACGTCGGCATGGTTCGCTTGGAGACCTAAGCCCCCAAGCGTTCGAAACTGCCGCTTAAGATGCAAGAGAATTGAGAGTGTCTACTTTATCGGGGGCACACCAGGGTCACTCGCCCTCGTCGGCCGACAGTTCATCGATATAGTTCCCGCGAATTTCGAGAAATTGTTCTTTGTTGTTCAGCATCAGGTCGACCAACTCGGGATCGAACTGTTTCCCCCTCTCGGCCTCAATCACCCGTAAGATCCGCTCCATCGGCCAGGGTTCTTTATAGCAGCGGGTACTGCCCAGTGCGTCAAACACATCCGTTAATGCGGTAATCCGCCCGAAGATAGGGATCTGCTCTCCCGCCAAACCGAACGGATAACCGCGCCCGTCCCAGCGTTCATGGTGGGTTAGCGAAATCACCGCCGCCGCATCCAGCAGGGGGTTCCCCGAACCGCTAAGAATATCGTGTCCGATCTGGGCATGGGTCTTCATCACCACCCACTCCTGACCTTCCAGCGCACCGGGCTTTTGCAATACGGCATCGGGAATACCGACTTTACCGATATCATGCAGGGGTGAGGCCTGTTTCAGTACCTCAACCTCCTCCTCGGGCATCCCCAGCAACCGCCCTAACAGCTGCGAATAAAGCGCCACGCGTTTCACATGAAAGCCGGTTTCCTCCGAACGGGTTTCAATCACCTCACCCAAGCGGTAGATAATCTCTTTTTTACTCTCGCGCAGCACATCGTTGAGGCGGATATTCTCCAGAGCAACGACGATGTTTTCGGTAAACAGATTGAGTAAATTGCGGTCAATCTCCGACAGCAGCCGCACCCCTTCAACGAAGAACAGCGTTGCAAGTGACTCGTTTCCGCAATAAACCACCAAACGACCCGCTTCAAAGATGTTCTC
Source organism: Motiliproteus sp. (assembly GCA_041587095.1). Taxonomy (GTDB): domain Bacteria; phylum Pseudomonadota; class Gammaproteobacteria; order Pseudomonadales; family Balneatricaceae; genus Motiliproteus. The sequence goes on from JBFGYY010000525.1 coordinate 906, forward strand.
CTTTTGCGCAATAGCACGACTGATAACCCCCTGCATCTGATCGGGCAGCTGCGAAACCCGCAAGGTGCGCACACCGATCTCATTATCATGGGACGCCGCCAGTACGGTTAGTTCGGAATTGCTGTTGACCTGCATCGCCAGTGAATCAAAGGTATAGATAGAAGAGCCGTCGAGATGCAACAGCAACAGCAGCTGCTGCATCGCCCCTTCCACAAAATTATCGAAGGCACGCTGTTCAAAGATGCCCCGCGAGGCGCGAATGACCTTCTCAAGCCCCTCTTTACTCCGCTCCAGGGTGACGATGTCTCGGTAAGAGCGCAGACTGGCGTGCATGAGAGTGAAGAGTTTTTGCGAGGTGAGCTCGGTTTTAGCTTTGTAATCATTGATATCGTATTCGCGAATAACCTCACGCTCAGGAGCCTGGCCTGGCTGCCCCGTACGCAGAATAATCCGACTGCTGCGGTTGCCCTGCTCTTCGCGGATAAAATGCACCAACTCCAGGCCGGCATTGTCTGTTTCCATAACAACGTCAAGCAGAATCACGGCGACGCCATTGATGGTTTTCAACAGCGAACGCGCTTCCCGGGCGGAATAGGCACTGAAAAACTCTAACGGGCGGTCGTCAAAAGTGAATCGTTTCAGAGCCAGCTTGGTAACCTTATGAACTTCGCTCTCATCGTCGATGATAAGAATCTTCCATGGCTCTCCCGCAGGGAGGGACAAATCTTCCTCCTCATCGGAGAAAATTAGTTCATCATTCATAGCTTTCAACAACTCCGCAGGATTATCTTAACCATATTTATGAACAACTTATCTAAAGCGCACCGCCCTGATCCAGTCTTCAGCCCACCCCACGACAAGCACAGCGATTCAGCTCTGAGCTGACGCTGATCTAACTCCTCATTAAGCGCTCTGTCCAGCAGTTACTGACAAACACCAACAACTTTATTTCCCGGAAGCTTTCCCTGAAACCTATACACAACGATCCAGAAGCACCTTAATAATAGCAGCAGATCCGCACGGCAAATATTTCCATCTAATTCCCCTGCATAAAACAAGAAATTAATCGTCAGACTAGCTATGCTTGCCAAGCAAGGAGACGAATAGCAGCGCATAAATATTCAAACGACAACCGAGCACCTGCAACCAACTCATGCGCAGTGCCCGATGGTTTGAGGCACAGGATTTAAAAGGCACAAATCACTTCCAAACAGGTTGTTTCATGACAGCGTTGACCCAATTGCTCAAGCAGTATCGCAGCAACAATCAGCTTTCTTACCGTTTGCTTATCTACATTGTCACCTGCAGCACGATTCTCGCCATCCTCAGTACCGGAGCCCAGCTATTCTGGGATTACCGTGCCGATCTGAAAACCATCGAAAAAGGCATCAAGTCTATCGAGGTCAGCTATCTGGACTCTCTCGCTTCCAGCCTCTGGAAACTGGATAAAGATCAGATTTCTATCCAGCTCGACGGAATCATGAAGCTACCGGATATCGGCTACGCGTCCATTACCGAAATCGTCGCGGGCAAGGAGGATGCGGTTTTTTTCCGCGGCGACAGGTCCCTCGAACTGCCGATTAGCCGCGTGTTCGATCTGCATTACAAAGAAACCCTGGTCGGCAGACTTGAGGTAGGAGCAACGCTCGATCTTGTATATCAACGCCTGCTGCATAAATTTCTGGTTATC
>JBFGYY010000526.1:0-2590 GCA_041587095.1 Motiliproteus sp.
CCTCAACGATAACACCATCGACAGGAGCAGGCGTGCCGCCAATTACTTCTACAAGCAGCCGCTTACCTGAACTCAGCCGGCCCGTAAGTTTGTTGGTTTCGGATCGGGAAACGGGCCGGACAACATCCAGATGAACGAACACACGCTTATTACCCCGCTGCACGGCATATAAAGCCAACCAGCGCCCATCACCTATCTGGGCGGCAAGATAATGCTGCTCACGCTCTAAGCCATACAACCTCGAGATTCCAAATTGCGTGTTCGCCCAATGATTGCTGCTACCGCAGCTGCGGCCCGAACACCGAAACAGCTCGGTATGAGCGACCCCCTGCAGCATCGACTGGTAATACCTGAATGCATCTTCACTGCGATGACCGTCGGGAATTCTGTAGGTGTAACGACTCAGCTCACCGGCGATAAACCTGGATTCTTCCGGCACGATGACGCCATTAACTTTTTTCATCATACCGAGTGCTAATCGATATTCAGGAACAACCTCGGCACTCTCTTCTATCAACGTTGAATGCAGATAAGGCTCAAACGGCGCAGCTTGAACCACGCCAGCCCAAACTCCCTCCACACTGGCCAAGACCCCGAGTACAAACCCACCTATGCGAACCCATACACCCGGCCCATGCCGACGTCCATTACGCGTAATCAACAAGCTATCATCTCCCGAACCGATAATTCTCATCAGACAGCCGAGCATAACCGACTATCTAAAACTAACTCTATATTCTAGTTGAAAAAAATTCGCTATCATGGCCGAAATATATTTAAGGCCGGTTCCATGACCATCCGACTGATACAAAGCTTTCAAAATCGATTTACGCTGCTGTATTCACTGCTCCTTGCCTTATTATTATTGGTAGCCCCTTCGTTTTATCAAGACAACCTGGGTGGCGAAGGGCTGTTTATACCTTTCAACAATGTTGTCTGGATTATCGTAGCACTTCTGATCGGAGCCAGCGCACTGGTAATAATACGCCGCGAAACGATTCAGATTCCCCAACTCACCTATAGCTTGCTGATTCTGGTCGGCCTGACAACGATCGCCGGGGCCATCAACAGCATTGCCACACCAACAGCCTGGTTATTCAGAAACCTGGCACTGGGCGCCGGTTTTTTCCTTTTTATCGCTATCGCCCAAGCCCCCTCGGGTAGGCGCTGGAGTGATAACGCGCTACTTCTGGTCATTGCATCAGGGACCGTTCAAAGCGTTTACGGTTTAATTCAGATGCTAAGCTCGGCCAGCAATCTTCCTGGCTGGCTGCCACAATCACCGGGCATCCCAAGCGGTATTTTCCAACAACCCAACCTGCTTGCGTCCTACCTCGCTACGGGCCTTGCTGCAAGCCTGTTCTTAATCAGCAGTCCGTCCATCAAGGGCCGCCACCTACTCGTAAAAATGTTTATTATCATCGCCAGCGGTCTGGCCGCCATGGTCATAGCCAGTACGGGCTCGCGAATTGGCTTACTGGGGGCGACCGCCGCTGTCACGCTACTGTTTGCTGTTCGCTGGCGGCAGCTTTGGCGCTCGCGCACGCTAACGATGCTATGGTGTATTGCGTTGGCCACCGGTATCGCCGCCAGCTCGATCCACCAGGGAAAAGATACGGGCCTACTGTTTGGCTTAAAAAAATTCGCCGATATCACCGCCTCAAACGCAGAACCCGGGCGCAGCGTCGCCCGTAAAACCATTTACACTGTGAGCTGGGAGTTATTCACGCAAAAGCCCGTATTGGGACATGGCATCGGGAAATTCGAGCGCGCCTTCCACGACCAGAAAGCGGTATACCTAAAAAGCGCCCCTGATGCAGACCCCATTGACGCACGCTTAAGCCATCCGCACAACGAGCTGCTTTTCTGGGCCATAGAAGGCGGAATGGTAGCCCTTAGCGGATTTTTCATCCTCGCCGGCAGCTTTCTCTATCTGATATATCAGCTGGGCTGGCAGCGTGGCGGGAGCTATCTGGCACTGACCTTACCCATACTTCTGCATACCCAGGTCGAACTTCCGCTCTATATCTCACACCTTCACTGGAGCGTGCTGGTCATACTCATCGCGCTGGCCGCACGTCATCGCAGCAAGAAAATAAAACTCCCTTTTGCAGCCCTGACTCGCCCAACACTTCTCGGCCTAAGTGTTGCCCTACCCGTCGTCGCAACCATCTTTTTCAGTCACACGCTTGTTTCCGGGCGCCTGCTGATCCAATACTACATGATGCCGCAAAAACCGATCGAGCTACTTGAAATACCAAGGAAAAATCTATACTTGAACAACTATGCCGATTATGCAGCCATGCAAGCGCTGGCAAAATACGGCCTGAGCCGTGGCGATAGCGAGGTTCTGCGCAACTATATTCTCTGGGCACAACAGATTCTCCGGGTCACACCCTACATTCCGGTGTACGCGACCCTGGCCGCTGCTCACCACAGCCTGGGGGAGTACGACAAAAACCAGCAGGTTATGGCCGAGGCGCTGGCTATCTACCCGCGGACCAACATTATTCTGCAAGCAAAAAACCTGTTTGACAGGCTGGACCAAGAAGCGGGCAGAGGCGCCAACGAAATACGCTTACGCTAAGAG
>JBFGYY010000527.1:0-2583 GCA_041587095.1 Motiliproteus sp.
ATAGCGGCGGATATGACGATCACGGGAGGATGCCATGGCGATCAGAGAGCGGGTTACACAGTTACTGGCGCGACTCAAGAGTGAACCCCAGTACCCAACGCAGGGGGCTGTGCTGTTTGTCGATCTGAGCCTGCGCAGCTGGCAGAAAGGCTACCTGCCCAGGGAAACAGTTGCCAACTTCCTGGCCGGGCGCGGCGGCAATATGTTTCTGCTCTATAACCTGCTGGATGAGGACCTCGATGCTCTGGACCCGGAAGTACCACTGATCTTCGGTGCCGGTGTGCTGACCAGCACCATCCCCGCCGCCACCCGTGGCAACGTCACCAGCCGCTCGCCGGAAAGCGAAGCGATTCTGGATACCAACGCCGGCGACTACTTCCCGGCATTTATGAAACGGAACGGCTATGACCATATCGTCCTGTACGGCAAGAATCCGCAACTGACACTGCTCAAGATCCAGCAGGAAACGATCGAGTTTGTCGATGCGAGCGCTTACCGGGGCATGGACAATCTGCAATTTACCCAACGCATACAGGCCGATTTCGACTGCAAGGAACAAAAGACCATGGCGATGGCCCGCATCTCCAGCGCCGGCGAAAACCAGGTGCTGTGCAGCGGCATCATGGGGGGCGAAAAGGCGATCTGGGCCCGTGGCGGTGCCGGCGCCAAGATGGGCAGCCTGAACCTGAAAGCGATCATGGTACTGGGACGCCCACCGCAGTTCCGCCTCAGTAAAGACTATAAAGTTCGCGGCAAGGAGATCGGCAAAAAAAGCCTGGCTACCAGCGTGATACAGAACGCCCTCAAGACCGTCGGCACCCCCTTCCTGTACCGCCCCAGCCGGGTGCTGGGCGCACTCGGCACCCTGAACAATCAGCAAACCGCCTGGCACGAGAGTCTGGATGCGGACAACTTCGACCCTTACCGCCCCAACATGAGTGCCTGCTTCCAATGTCCGGTGAGCTGCCGCGCCAATAACGATATGACCCCCGAGGGCAAGGGCGGCTTCGGCGCCAAGGCCATGACCGGTCTGGCCGGTAACGCCAGCTATGACCAGAGCCAGATCAACCTCGAACACCAGTGCGAACGCAGCTATAACGGCATCAACGACGATGGCAAATTTGATCAGTACGACAAGGGCGAAGGTCCGGAATATATCATCGTCGGCAAATTCGGCCCCAATATCGGCATCAAGCGCCCGGAGCAGGTGCTGCGCCTGAACAATATCCTTAACGACCTGGCGCTGGATGCCTCCAGTGCCGGCGGCGCGATCGCCTGGGCAATGGAACTCTACCAGCGCGGCCTGATCGACCAGACCGATACCGGCGGCCTGGAGCTGACCTGGGGAAATTATGCGGTGGTGGAGAAGTTGCTGTTTATGACCGCCCGCCGCGAGGGTTTCGGCAACACTATCGCGGACTCTGCCAAGGCGGTCGAAACCGGCAAGTATCCTGCCGAAGCGTTGCGTTACCGTATGGCGGTGAAGGGGTTGTTCCAGTCCGACCCGCACGATTCACGCATTCTCAAGGCGTTCGCCCTGGGTCTGTCGGTCGCCACCCGCGGCATGGATCACCTGCGCAATCGGGTCACCCTGGAGATCAACGCGCGCATCAACGACGATGCCGATTTTAAGACCGCACTCTACGGCGGCACCGTCTGCCCGGAACCGAACGGCTATGCCGGCAAGGAATACGCGGTGCGGCGTTGCGAGAACACCTACGCGGTGGGTGATTCGATCGGCATGTGCCGCTTCAACACCAAACTGTTCAACTCGCCGTCGCTACCGGACCTGAACGACTTTTCTGCCCAGATCAACGAACTGACCGGCCTGGATGTCGATGAAGCCGGTCTGGATGAGATCGGCCGCAACATTACCGGCCTGGAACGCATGCTTAATTTCCGACTCGGGTTGCGCGGCAAGGATGACACCCTGCCCGAACGCTGGTTTGATGAGCCCATCACCGTCGGTCCCTTCAGCGGCGAAAAGATCGATCGCGAGGCCTACGCCGGTATGAAGCAGCGTTTCTACGCCATCACAGGCCTCAACAGCGAAGGCACTCCTGCGCTGGACTGGCATGAGCAGCTATCCCGCGCCACCACCGGTTTCAGCGTCCGAGTCAACCTGCATACGGACCTGCCGGGGGCCCCTGAACGCGCCGTGGTGATCGATGAACCGATCAGCAACCTGATAGACCTGCGCCAGGCGCTGAAGCGCAAACTACCGGCCGCGGCGGCACAGCTGGACGATCATTCCATCAACCTGGCGATCAACGGCGATATGGTGCTCGCCAACGAAGCCGCTGCACGGGTACCCAACGGCAGCGAGGTGACGCTGGTGCCGATAATTGCGGGGGGGTGACGCCTCTGGCTTCAGGCTTCAGGCTTCAGGCTTCAGGCTTCAGGCGAAAAGCGTATCGCCGTTTAGTGCCTGGCAGCGTCAAAGACGCGTCCTAGTCGCTCGTCCAGCCTGGTAGGTCGTGTTAGGCGCAATCCGTAACCCGACAAATAGCCCCCCCTGTCGGATTACGCTGCGCTAATCCGTATATGGTCTCCTCCCGTTTTGCAACGGCTTAGAGTTGATGC
>JBFGYY010000528.1:0-2566 GCA_041587095.1 Motiliproteus sp.
CCGCAATAGCGGTACCGTTGTGCACGCGGTTGATATAATCGGCCTGCTCCGCGTTTTGCGCCTCTGGCAAATCATTCAGATCTAAATAGATATCGGTGGCAAAGAACACCTTTACGCCGGCCTAAAACTCGGCGATAAGCAGGTCGGGGCCGACGCTGGCTCCGGCAGATAACTTGGCGCTAACGGTAATTTCCGGCGCGTCACCACGATCGGCTTCGGTCGGATCATAGACCCCGTCCTGCAGGTCGGCGGGCGCATCATCGCCGATATGGTCGTCCATAAAGAAGCCGTCGGCGAGCCGATGAATATTATCGTCGACACTTTGCTGCAACAGGGCTTCGCTGGAGAAGTCCAAACTCTGGGTCAGGGCATTAGCACCGAACAGATCGAATCCGGCATCGAAGTCAAACTGCGCCCCGATATCAAAGCGGAAATCGGCGGTTAAAAACGGCGCAATAATCGGTATAGACACTTCGTAAAAATACCCGAACTCGAAATCCAATCCGACGCTGGCAATAACCGCCGAGGTGTCTCCCAGCAACATACCTTGAACGAGGGAAGGGTCATTTAAAAACGGGAAGGCCAAAGCACCGCCTGTTTCGCCGAAGAACTGCGAGGTTTTGGTACTTTTACTTTTCACCTCTTCCGACAGTGTTTTATTGGGATCCGTACCAATGACCTCAACAGGGCGCTTATCTTCGAGAGGTTTACCATCGTCATCCAGTTTCGCCGTGGAGTCACGCTTACCGTTAGCACCGATCTGTATATCGAAGCCCAGCATACTTGGCGTATCCGGCAGGCCTTCGGCAATCGGTCCCAAACTGAATATGATATCCAGCATTTCGATCACGGCCTTGGTTTTGGTCAGATCGCTTAACAGCTGATCCTTCTCTTTCTTTGTCAGGTCCGTACGAAACGGCGTCGACAAAATCCCCAAACCAATAGGGGTGACTTCACCCAGGCCAATTTCTTCACCGATATCACTAAGCACGGGAATTGGAAAGTTGAGAAAATCGACAACCGGTTTGATTGGCGAAAGGCCAAGCTGCAAACCTTTTACGAACGGATCCACGGTTTCGGAGAAAAAGGTGCCCAGATCCAGACGAACATCCTCATACCTGAGCACGATATCATCGCCAAACGTATCTGCCTGAGTGTTAACGCTGACAAAGTCCTGGGTAATATTAACATCACCCTCAACAGCCAGATTAAAGGTTCGGTCCGACGCGGCGACGTCGGCAAAATCGGGAATCATCGCCGCATCAATATCCAGATTAATATCAGCGGCTCCGCTGACCACGCCGTCTACGGTCAGGTTACCAAGCTCAGCGGTGGTCATGCGACTATCAGGGCCCGCTCCGGCGATATCTATGCTTATTTCACCCAGAAACTGGCTGCTACGGGCTGCAACTGGCGCTACCGCTGCATCAAAAACGGTTTCAGCCTGCCCCGGACGACCAGCGTCAAGCTGAATTAGCGCGCCGAAAATTCCTGCCGTCCCTTTTGCCTCCAGCTTGCCGTCGTCACCACCATCAAGAACGGCTGTCAGGTTTTCCAGCTTTAGCTCGTTGGTAAATCCCGTATCGACAAAAAAGACCGATTCGGCATTAACATCTTCATAAACGCCAAAGACCAGATCCAAGCTCCAGTCAAAGCTGACAGTCACTTCGTCATCGATGCCTAACTGCGGATTAATGACGGCATCCTGGCCCAAGGCCAGGTCCAGCGTGACGCTTGCCGACTCGAACCCGCCCAGCGTCTGTGAGAACCAATATTGGGTGTTGTCCGCATTGGTTGAATCGGTAATCGTGCCGCCGACGATCAGGTCACCCAAAGCAGTCAGCAAGCCCTCTTTCACATCTTCAGCATCTGCACCAAAGGGGCTGGTTGGCACAACCGTGAAGCTATCCAGTCGCCCTGAAATACGTTCTGCAATTTGCCCTACCTGCCTCTCGGCGAGCTGAGTGCCGATTAACGGGATCGGCGCAGAAAAAATCTCGTCGTTAAGTTGCTGTTGGATTTTATCAAAGTAATCGTTAAGCCCCCCGTCATCGAGCACCGCCAGGTCTGCCGACAGCAACAGTCTGGGCTCCAACGCCTCAAACTGAACTCTACGCTGAGCCTGCGCATGTTGCGACGTAGATGATAAGGGCGTTTTTTTGAAAAAATATCGGGGCCAAGGCATACGTAGCCCCCCTCTGTTCATCGAGGAATCAATGCGACCTTCGCTATGCGCGGAAAACGGAAATGCCATACCCACCTGCCCTGCTGGCTTACACCAGGCTGTAGTTTGTCGACACCCGTCTGGACTCTCCGCCTCATGCTAGGCCGGCAAGGCAACCAAACTCCAAAACAAACAGTGTGTGGACGCACAAACGTGCGCTTAATTAAATGCTGCAATGTAATTGATATTCAAAAAGACAAGGCCAGCCCATCAGGCGCTGGCCGCAACGGCCGTCTTGCGCGACAAACGCAGCCCCACCAGCCCAAGAAACAACAATAGACTGGTGGCGGGCAAGGGTATCGCAGAGGAATCGGTGACGGTGATACTGGCGCCTAATAGCGC
>JBFGYY010000529.1:0-2531 GCA_041587095.1 Motiliproteus sp.
CACTGGACGTAGCCTTTGCTTTTAACTGATTCCAGGGTTCCTTCGGCATAGGCGCCAGTGGCCATCCCGGCGGCGAGGGTTGAAATTGCAGCAATGGTGGACAATTTTTTCATGTTGGTTCCTTCAGTAAGAGACAGCCGATTGTGACGGCTAACTACAGTTCATTCTTTTTGTTGGTCGCAGTTCTTATTTAGCAAAGCTCATGCCAGTGTTGAAGATATTCAGCACGTAAAATGAGATGCTGCCACGTTAAGCGCTGAAGAAGGCCTGTTCTTCAGGTAAACGCAGGAAACCACGCAGACGATGATCCGCGTCTATTCATTGAAGCAAATGGCTAGCGGCGCAACAAGTTCGCTATCTGGTGTTTAGTGTTGCTGCTTGGTCTTGTTGCAGGGACAGGTAGCATCAGTATTTAACGCGAACCGACGGAGTTGTAGATTGAAGGTGAGATTGAAGGGGTAAATTGCCATGAAAATAAAGAAAACTTCTCCCTTCTATAGGAGTTTTTGCCCGATTCTGGGGAATTGTTTCATTTTATGCACTTAAATAATGCATGGTTGAATGATTATATCGCGGCTAAATAACAAAAAGCAGGGGCAGTAGCTGTGTTTTTCTTTTTTGTCAGGCATTACTACTGCCGATTATCGGATTCAAGGCGAATTAGGTTGTCGTAACCCAGAGTACCTGTCCATCATCTTCGCTGATGGAGATAAGAACATGTCCCATACTGCCGTCGTAGTAGGCGCTATCGCCTTCTTTCAGGTCAATAGGCTCATAGAATTCGGTATACAGGCGAACTTCACCCTTCAGTACCAGCATAAACTCTTCGCCGTCGTGGCGAACCCAATCAGCATAATCGGAAAAATCGCGTGCCCTGACTTTGGTTTTGTAAGGCAGCATTTTTTTATTGGTCAGTTGTGTGGCGAGGATTTCGTGCTCATAGGTGGGGGTAGGGTGCGAGGCCCCGCAATCAGCACGGGTAATATCTCGTCGCCCGGATGAATGGGCCTGGGTGGGGGTGGAAAAAAGTTGCGGAATATCGATCCCCAGGCCCGAGGCCAGCTTTTGTACGGCGGTAAACGTCGGGGAGATCTGTTCGTTTTCGATTTTTGACAGCGTGGAGCGCGCCAGCCCTGTCCGACGGCTGGCTTCTTCCAGGGTGAGACTGTGGCTGAGGCGGATTTCGCGTACCCGCTTTCCCAGCTGCAACGGGGTAAGGCTGGGCTCACTGACCGTCTTGTCACTCTTGAGAATAGAAGGGGATAGCTGTTTCTCGTCGGTCATCGCCGGCTCCGTTGGGTTTAATACGAGGCCAAGGCCCCGGGTTTCTATAATTTGGGTCAGGGCTTAATTGTTGCCGCCGGTTTCTGCGTCGATCATAGCTTAAACGGGGTTGTTAACAAATAAGCGTTGATTCTAAAAGGCTGCATTGCGGGTCTTTATGCCGTGAAAATCTCTGTATATGTTTTATGGGGTTGTTTCTGGAAAATGTTCAATACTAATTATAAGTTTCCGATAAGGGAGGCGTGAGGTTTTCTTGTGACTATAACGCGGAACGATTTGTTTACACGTCAGCGAGGTTTTATGGCAATCATTTTTTTGGGGTTGCTGATGTGTGTCTCAGCTTATGTGACCGCAGAGCCAGTCAGTACCGGCTACTGGGGGGCAACCGCCATCGGCGGTACGGATACCGTTGCCTACCATAGTCAGCGACAGGTTAAGGGTGCCGTTGCGGGGGATAAGCGCTTTAGTGTCACCTGGCAAGGCGCGCGATGGCTGTTTGCATCGCAGGCTTCTGCCGAAAAATTTGCTGCAGCCCCTGAGCGCTACCGCCCTGAATATAACGGCTTTTGTTCCAATGCACTGAGTATGGATGAAGGCCTTATTGCTACCGATGGCCGGGTGTGGGAGTTTTTCGGCGATAAACTGCATCTGTTTTATGCCGAGCGAGGGCGGAAGCGTTGGCTGGACGGGCCGTGGCCGATGTATCAGCAGCAGGCGGACAGCGCTTGGGCATTGCTGCGTAAATAGGGCCGTAGACGGTGCTTGTTGTGGCAACTGTCGGACGCTGTCATTAACCGGTTTTCTCTGCCGGATCCGGCTGCTCTTATGCGCCCCCTGACGTTGACCTGGCTCGCTTCAATCAAACGAGGTTTCTCGTAGATTCCTTTATTATCGAAAGCTTATGTGTGTGGTGCGCTATTTATATCGCTGGCTTGTCACCCAATAATCGAATAGAAAGTTATGTTGCGTCTGCGATCTATTCTGATAGATTCAGTTAATTGGAGTATTTTTTAACCGCCAGGTTTGGCCCGCACAGGATGAAGCAGCCATTGTATCCTTACAACGAATTACCCTTCGCTGACGTTTCAGAACGCGGACTAACTGGTCGCTTGTCCCGATACTGTCCTTTTCAGGCCTATCGTCAAACGAGGGTTTTTACTGTATTGGAGCGAGCGGGTGTTTAGCTTATTTTTCTGGCGGCGTTCTGCCACCAGCGCTTCCCGGCACAAATCCCTACCGGCTGATCC
>JBFGYY010000530.1:0-2519 GCA_041587095.1 Motiliproteus sp.
GTTTGTGATTAATAGACCGATAGATGCACAGCAACTGCAGGCCATGCAGGATGCAACCATGGCGCCCGAGTGGGTAAACAGCGCCGAGCGCCTGGCTGAGCTTTGTGCTCAGTGGCGTCAGCAGTCTTTGGTGGGCCTGGATACCGAATTTCAGCGTACCGATACATTCTATCCGAAACCCGGCTTGATCCAGGTAGCCAGCGAGGGACGCTGTTACCTGGTCGATCCTTTGGCTATTGATGATCTCAGCCCGCTGGCAGAGCTGCTGAGCGATCCGGGTGTGCTCAAAGTGCTGCATGCCTGCTCTGAGGATCTGGAGCTGTTCAACGTGATGCTGGGCTGTGTTCCACGACCATTGTTCGATACGCAGACCGCCTGCGCCTTTCTGGGGTTAGGGCTCTCAATCGGTTATCAGCGTCTGCTGCAAACCCTGTTTGAGCTTGAGGTCGATAAAGAAGAGACACGCTCAGACTGGTTGCAGCGGCCGTTGAGTGCGTCCCAATGCCACTATGCCGCGCAGGATGTTGCGTATCTGGAAGCGATTTATCAGCGGTTGCAACCTGCACTCGAAGCCGAAGGCAAATATGACTGGCTGATGGCCGAGTGCGAACAGATGCTGACGCCAGCAGATACCGATGAAGCAACACATTACGCGGTTCGCTTCAAGCAAGCCTGGAAATTACGCCCGCAACAGCTGGCCGTTTTGCAGGCACTGTCCGTGTGGCGTGAGAAGCAAGCGCGCTCACGGGATATGCCACGTAATTTCGTGGTGCATAATCAGTCTCTGATGGCGATGGCCAGCCGCCCCCCCCGCAGTCTGCGTGAACTGTCTCAGATCGAGCAGATACGCGGGCGAACTTTGTCCAAAGATGGAGCCGAGTTGCTGGCGCTGGTTGCGGAGGCGCGTAATCGTGCCGATGCGGATTGTCCGCCGCCGCCGGCCCGTCCGCTGCCGAGCACGTGGAGTAAGCGCCTGAAAGTACTTAAGGCCTTGATTGAAAAGACGGCCAGCGGCTTGAACCTGGCCCCGGAGTTGCTGGTGCGCCGCAAAGAGCTGGAGGCGCTGATTCGATCCGGGATGGCGGATGGCCGTTATGTCTTACCCGAAGCCCTGCAAGGCTGGCGCGAAGAGGTGATTGGCAAACCCTTATTGAAATTATTAACCGAGCTATGACGCAGCGACCCTGATTCTTGGCTTAACGAGGTGGTGGTACGGTTACCCTTGTGCCCGGTACCGCTGCCTTGTCGTTTTGAAAAATAGTGCTGTTTAAAAAACATTAAGTTTTAAAACTGCCCTGTTCAATAATACCGAAAGGATGCTGCTGCAGCGCTGAGTGAGCAGCGTCACACAATCCCGAGAGAGTCGCTATGAGTTTAACTAAAAGAATTTGCGCCATTTATAAGAGCGTTAAGAAGGATGAGATGTATCTTTATGTGGACAAGCGCGAAGGGTTGTCTCGGGTTCCGGAGGCGCTGCTCGAGCAGTTCGGTAAGCCCAAAGATGTGATGACGCTGCTGATCTCAGCGGACAAACCGCTGGCGCGGGTCGATTCCGCAAAAGTACTGCAGCAGATTGCCGCGCAGGGTTTTTATCTGCAGATGCCGCCGGCGAAGGAGCCGTACTTGCTTGACCTGTACCGCGCTCCCACCGAATCTCGCTATTGATACCTGTTGTCCCGATCGATTGATACCGGAGTTTGTCATGGCCGCTCGCCCATTCTGGATAGATAAACCCCTCTCGCAACTTAACAGTGAGGAGTGGGAAGCATTGTGTGACGGCTGCGCCCGGTGTTGTCTGCATAAGGTTGAAGATGAAGAGACCAACGAGCTGCTTTTCACGCGTATCGCTTGCCGTTTGTTGGATGTACCAAGCTGCCGGTGCACCGACTATGCTAACCGCTGCAGCCGGGTGCCGGAGTGTTTAGATCTGAGCCCGCGGGATCCGCAGGTCTTTGCGTGGTTACCGAAAACCTGCGCTTACCGCCTGCGTTCTGAGTCAAAGCCGTTACCCGAATGGCATCCATTGATTACCGGTGATCCAAATTCCGTGCATGAAGCCGATGCCTCGGTACGGGAATGGGCCGTGAGCGAAACCGACGTGGATGAGGACGATGAGGAAGCCTGGGCGGAACTGGTTCTTGATGGCTATGATATTTGATCAGGGTGTGAGCGCACACCCGGCAACAGGCGGGTAAAAATTCGATCTGCCTTTTGTTTTGTAGCAGACGTTGTAGCCGACGTTGTAACCGCCGCTGACACACTTTCACAGCGCATTTGCCATCTGCCCGCTCGACCTGTTCATGACACTTTTTACAGCATCAGGTTGCAGCGCGAGTTTGCCGCCCCGCTTTTTTTACTTTCCGTCGGGTAGGCGGGATGGGTTTCCAGTTTTTTCGTATCGAAGTCGATGTCCATTGACCGGATATCGTAGAGCTTTCCACCCAGTGGCATCTTGCAGCAATCGCTAAGCCTGTCTTGCTTATCTTCTACCAGGTACAGGCTGCTTTCAGTGCTAATGA